>RFJV01000121.1 GCA_003694775.1 Chloroflexota bacterium
CAGGGGCAGGCATTGTTTCCACCGTTCGATGTGATGGAGGTATGATAACCGATTGGCGCAGTCGGGCAAATATGGTATTATTTTCAGGGTAGCAAAGTAGCAGGGTAGCAAAGTAGCAAAGAACAGGACCCCATGAAAAATTATTACGACATTCTCGGCGTAGCCCCGGATGCGTCGGACGATGAAATCCAGCGGATGTACCGCAAGCTGTCGCGGAAGTACCACCCCGACGCAAACATGGACGACCCGGACCTGCGCCGGTGGGCCGAGGAGCGAATGAAGGAGCTGAACGAGGCCTACGCCACCCTGAAAGACCCGCACAAGCGGGCCAGATACGATATTCTGCAGGGCTACCGGTCGGGAGACACGGCGGCAAAGTCTGTCTGGACAGACTCGCTGGCGGCGTGGAAGCAGGCTTACGTTCTGCGCACGGCCCTGGTCAACGCGGCCATTTTTGGGCTGTTTGGCCTTTTGCGCGGCGGTCTGCCGTTTGCCCTTTCGGGCGCGCTCATCGGTCTGCTGATTGGCAGTGTCATTGCCAACATCCGCATCAGCCGCCTGCCCAGGGAGGTCAGTTCGGGCATCATCACCGGTATGTTTATTGGGGCCTTGTTGTTGCGGCTGTCGCCGGTGGGCCTGCTGGTTGGCGGGCTGGTCGGCGGGCTGGCGGGGTGGTATCTGCGAAACAAAAACTGAAAGGAGACAGCTATCCAATGGAATACACCAATCTGGGCCGTACCGGCCTGAAAGTGTCGCGTATCTGCCTGGGAATGATGAGCTACGGCACGCCCGAATGGCGTCCCTGGGTTTTAAACGAGGAGCAGAGCCGGCCTTTCATCAAGCGGGCGCTGGAGCTGGGCATCAACTTTTTCGACACCGCGGATATGTACTCCCTGGGGGTCAGTGAAGAGGTCACAGGCCGGGCACTGCGCGACTTTGCCCGCCGGGACGAGGTGGTGATAGCCACCAAAGTTTACTTTCCGATGGGCGACAAGCCCAATCAGGGCGGTCTGTCGCGCAAGCACATTATGGACGCGGTCGATGCCTCGCTGAAGCGGCTGGGCGTGGACTACATTGACCTGTACCAGATTCACCGCTGGGATTACGACACCCCGATTGAAGAAACCCTGGAAGCCCTGAACGACCTGGTGCGGATGGGCAAGGTACGCTATCTTGGCGCATCGAGTATGTTTGCCTGGCAGTTTGCCAAAGCCCTCTACACCGCCGACCTGCACGGCTGGAGCCGCTTTGTCTGTATGCAACCGCACTACAACCTGATTTACCGGGAGGAAGAACGGGAAATGCTTCCCCTGTGCCGGGCCGAAGGTATCGGCGTCATCCCCTGGAGTCCGCTGGCTCGCGGTCTGCTGGCTCGCCCGCGGCAGAATCCCGACGGCACACCCCGCGCCCAATCCGATGAATACGCCAAAAAGCTCTACCACCCGGACGAAGACGCGGCCATCATCAACCGCACCGCCGAACTGGCCCGGCGCCGCGGGGTCACACCGGCCCAGATTGCCCTGGCCTGGCTCCTGCAGAAACCGGGCGTCACCGCGCCTATCATCGGGGCGACCAAAATGCACCACCTGGAAGAAGCGGTCGCCGCGGTAGACATCAAGCTAACCGAGGAAGAATGCACCTATCTGGAGGAACTCTACCGGCCCAGACCGGTCGCAGGGCACTCGTAAAATTTACTTTTTCATTTGACACAGAACGGGCGTTCATGCTATAATGCTGGTAGCACAAATGGTCGGAACAGATGACCTATCGACGAGGTGACCGCATGAAACTGACAGAACGCCAGAGCAAAATTCTCAGCTTTATCAGAGCCTTTTCCCGCGAAAACGGCTACCCGCCCACCATCCGGGAAATCGGCAAGGCGGTGGGAATCTCTTCCACTTCCGTGGTCAACTACAACCTGGAGGCCCTTCAGCGGGCCGGGTTGATTACCCGCGACCGCACCATCTCGCGTGGAATTCGCCTCGTCGAAGATGCAGAAGCCGGCCCCCTTCGCGCCGATGTCATCCGTATCCCTCTCCTGGGCCGGATTGCCGCCGGTGAACCCCTGCGCGTCTTCACCGATGCCGTGGACCCGGAAGACACTCTGGACCTGCCGCGCGACCTCGTTCCAACCGACCAGGATGTCTATGCCCTCAAAGTGCAGGGAGACTCTATGATTGATGCCCTCATCAACGATGGCGACATTGTGATTATGCGGCACACGCAAACCGCCCACAACGGCGATATGGTGGCCGCCTGGCTCAAAGACGAAGGGGAAACGACTCTGAAGCGGTTCTACCTGGAGCAGGGCCGGGTACGGCTTCAGCCGGAAAACAAGAACTATCCCCCCATCTATGCCGACCCGGAGAATGTGGAAATCATGGGCCGGGTCGTCACAGTCATCCGGCAGGTGGGGTAGGAAAGGATAAGGGCGGAAGGATGAGGGATGCCCTATCAGAGGAGCAGAATTGTTCAGGATGTCATTGCGAGCGAAGCGAAGCAATCTCCTGTAATGCCCACCTGACCTGGAGATAGCTTACCCCTTCGGAGCGCAGGTCGGGTGTTGAGCATCCTTGTAGTGATATGGGTGAAGGAAATACCTATTCAGGTGTGATGCACCTTGACCGGTAAGAAGTTAACGCCGGCAATGAAAATGGTTCAAAAAGCAGGACTGCAACGCAGCCAAAACAAGTGCGCCGCACCTCGTAAGGGCGGGTCTGAGACCCGCCCTTACCTTTTCAGTACACCTCAAAAACCCCCCTACTTTTTTGCTTTCACAAATTGACGTAACCGCAGAAATATGGTATAACTCGGCGCAAATTTCAGAATCGAAAAAACAGCACACCAACCCATCAATGACGATAGATTGCCGGTCAACCATCCAGGCAGGCAGGTATCATCCCCGCAAATTCCGCCGGATGGATGGTGACCACCCGCCGCCAGGACCCTTTCTCCTGCCTGACGGCTTTATTGTCCACAGGAGCAGACAACGATGGCAAAAAAAGGCAGTAAAGCACAGTTGGAAAAGCTGGAGCTTGAACGACAGCAGACGCTGGCAGAACTGGAACGGTTGAAGAAAGAACTGAGCGCGGAAATCGAAATGGACGATGTCGATGATTCTGCCTCCGACCTGATAGAACGAGACAAAACGCAGGCCATCATCTTTACCCTGGAGCGCCGGCTGGAGGAAATAGACCACGCCATCAAACACGCCCAGGAAAACAGGTACGGCATCTGCGAGCGCTGTGGCAAGGAGATTGAACCGGAACGGCTGGAAATCTTCCCGGAAGCCACTCTCTGCGTGGCCTGCAAGCGCGAAACCGAACGGCTGGCCCGCATGCAGAGAGCCGAAGACTGACCTACGCCGGCAAACTCCCGCGGCGGGCCGTGGCAATTCCGGCCAGCACCACCACCCCGCCGGCCACCTGCAGAGGGGTGAGGGTTTCGCCCAGCAGAAGCCAGGCAAAAACAGCCGCCATGAGCGGCTGAACCAGCAACGTTACCGACGAAAACGAGGCGGGCAGGTGGGCCATTGCATAGGCAATGGTCCCCTGCCCGCCGATGTGTATCAGCACCGCCAGTGCCACCAGCACCAGCCAGCCCACCAGACTGACCGGCCACAGCACCTCGCCAGACAGCAGAGTGGGCGGAAGCAACAGCACACTCATCACCACCCCGTTCCAGGCCATAATAACCGCGGTCGGGAAGCGGGCACGCAGGTGCTTGAGCGACAGCATATACCCCCCGTAGAACATCGCCGCCAGCAAAGCCAGCATATCGCCGCCAAAAAATTCCGGGCTGAGGGTAAAGCTGGTGCCAATCAACAGCACCGCCCCCAACAGCGCGGTCACCAGCCCGGCCAGAAAGGTCAGCGTGACCCGCTGGCGGAACAGCAACCAGCTCCCCAGGGTGACGAACACCGGCGCAAAATTGACCAGCAGGGTGGCATTGGCGACCGTGGTGTATTTGAGCGACCAGTGCCAGACGGCCAGGTCGCCGGCAAAGAAGAAGCCGGACACCAGAAAGCCCCGGTAGTCGGCCAGACTGGCCGGGCCGCGCATCGTGTCACTGCGCCGGTGTTCCCCGGCCAGCCACAGCCACATAAACGGCACGGCCAGCACCAGCCGCCAGAAAGCCGTCGCCGTCGGCCCAACCTCGCTCCACCGCACCAGAATGGGAGCGAAGCCAATGGTGGTCCCGCCCAGCACCAGCGCGGCCAGGGCCAGATGGTCGACCTGCCGGCGACGCGGCACGCCCGCAGACCGCACCCGGTTCATGTGACCAGCTCCGGCGTTTCCGACAGATGCGGCACCCGGTTCAGGTAGCGAATGCCCATAAAGCCGTCCGGGTGCAGGTCGAGCCGGGTAATGGCCGTATTAAAATGGTAGAAAAAAACCGGCGTAGAGGGCAGTTGGTTGGTCAGCGCCTTGAGCAGAGCATCCATAAAGCCGCCGTGCGTCACCAGGGCGATACGCTCATCTTTGGCCGCGGTGGTCGCCATCTTCCGCAGAGCCTCAGCCACCCGAACTGCCCGGCCCGCGGCGGTGGGCCAGTCCTCATAGGGACGGTTCCACCAGCCGTCGTTAGACACCTCGTCCGGGATGATAAAGCCGGGGAACTCCTGCTCAATTTCGGCGCGGGTTTTGCCGGGCCGGCCCACCATATTTTCCAGGTCGGGATGGCCGTCGTAGATGCCGCCGATTTCGTGCAGGTCCAGCCAGATTTCCGCGGTCAGACCGGTTTCGCGGCTGATGTAAGCCGCAGTCTGCATGGAGCGGGTCATGGCACTGCAGTAGAGGCGGGTCAGCCCGTAGCCGCGCTGTTTGCGGACGTGCGTCTCCTCCTCCGACGCGCCGACGGTCATCTCCAGGTTGACCCCCTGGGCCAGATGCCGGCCTACCCGCTCGGCCTGCCGGTGGCCCAGTTCCGTGATTTGCGGGTCGCACACCCGCTGGTGCTCGTCGGCCAGGGCATTGTTGGTTGATTGGGCATGGCGAATCAGGTAGATTTCCATCGGTTACTCCACGTCCTTCATGCTCAGGCCAATGCGGCCCCGCTTCAGGTCTACATTGATGACCTTCACTTTGACCACATCGCCCACCTTGACCACCTCAAACGGGTCTTTGACAAACCGGTTGGCAAGCTGGCTGATGTGCACCAGCCCATCCTGCTTCACGCCGATGTCCACAAATGCGCCAAAATCGACCACGTTGCGCACTGTGCCGGTCAGGACCATCCCTTCCTGCAAATCCTCCATCGACAGGACATCCTGCCGGAGCAGAGGCGGCGGCAGTTCGTCGCGGGGGTCGCGGCCTGGCTTGGCCAGCGCGTCCAGAATATCGCGCAGGGTGGGGAGGCCCACTTCCAGCCGGTCGGCCAGCTCCTGCAGGTCGGCCTTCTGCTGGAGCGCCGAAATACGGGCCGGCAGGTCTTTCTCGTCCCCGCGGACATCCAGATAGGCAAACAGCCGCTCCACCACGAGGTAGCTTTCCGGGTGGATGAAGGTGTTGTCCAGGGGCCGGTCGCCATCGGGGATTTTGAGGAAGCCGATGGCCTGCTGGTAGGTTTTTTCGCCCAGTCCCTTTACCTTTTTCAGCTCCTCCCGGCGGCGGAAGGGGCCGTGCTCCTCCCGGTACTTCACAATGGCATCGGCCACCCGGCGGCTGATGCCGGCCACATAGCTGAGCAGAGCCGCGCTGGCGGTGTTTACGTCGACGCCCACGTGGTTGACCGCACTCTCCACCACTGCATCCAGAGTTTCACCCAGCCGCTTCTGGTTCACATCGTGCTGGTACAGCCCCACCCCGATGGACTTGGGGTCAATTTTGACCAGCTCGGCCAGCGGGTCCTGCAGGCGGCGGGCAATGGAAATCGCGCCGCGCATGCTGACATCCAGGTCCGGGAACTCTTCTTTAGCCAGCTTGCTGGCGGAGTAGACCGACGCGCCGGCCTCGCTGACAATGATGTAGGCCAGGTCGCGGCCCGGAAAGCGGCGGCGGGCCTCGGCGATGACCTCTGCGGCCAGGGCCTCGGTTTCGCGGCTGGCCGTGCCGTTGCCGATAGCGATGATGTCGGCCCCCTGTTCGACCAGCTTGAGCAGGGCGGCTTTGGCCTCGTCCCATTTTTTCTGCGGGGGGTGGGGGTAGATGGTGATGCCGCCCAGAAACTTGCCGGTCGGATCGACCAGGGCGGCTTTACAGCCGGTGCGGTAGCCGGGGTCCACGCCGATGACGGTTTTGCCGCGCACCGGCGGCTGGAGCAACAGCTGGCGCAGGTTGGCGGCAAAGGTCTGGATGGCGTGCTCATCGGAGGTGTCGGTGAGACTGCCGCGCAGTTCGGTGGTAATGGAAGGGGCCAGCAGGCGTTTGTAGCCGTCGGCCACGGCCTGGCGGATGTGGTCGGTGAAGACGGATTGGGGGTTGGTCACCATCCGGCGCTGGATGACCTCAACCAGTTCATCATCGGGGCCTTCCAGCCTGACCTTCAGCACCCCGTCCCGTTCGCCGCGGTTGATAGCCAGCAGGCGATGGGGCGGAATGTCGGCCAGCTTTTCGCGGTAGTCGTAGTACATCTGGTACACCCCGCGCTCGTCCTTGCTCTCGTCGGCCACAGAAACGACCAGCCAGGCTTCTTTGGCTGTTTTTTTGCGGACCAGGTCGCGCACGTCGGCGTCCTCGGCCACGGTTTCGGCGATGATGTCCCGCGCCCCGGCCAGGGCGTCTTCCGGGGTGGGTACGTCGTCATTGACAAAGCCGGCGGCGATTTCCAGAGGGTCGCCATCAACGGTATCCTGGGCCAGCAGAATCTGGGCCAGCGGCTCCAGGCCGCGCTCGCGGGCCATCATGGCGCGGGTGCGTCGCTTGGGCTTGTAGGGCAGGTACAGGTCTTCCACGGCCTGGAGGGTATCGGCGGCCTCAATCCGGGCACGCAGGTCGTCGGTCAGCTTGCCTTGCTCGGCAATGCTGTTGAGGACGGTTTCCTTGCGGGCTTCCAGGTTGCGCAGGTAGGTCAGCCGCTCCAGGATGGTGCGGAGCTGGGTTTCGTCGAGGCCGCCGGTCACTTCCTTGCGGTAGCGGGCCACAAAGGGGACGGTGTTGTCGCTGTCGAACAG
>RFJV01000669.1 GCA_003694775.1 Chloroflexota bacterium
GGGGTGGCGGTGGGCGGCGGAACGGTCGGGATGGGGGTCGCCAGAACAGGCTGGCGAGACCAGGAAAAGAACACTGCAAACAGCACGGCAATTCCCGTGGCCGCCAGAGAAGAAGCCAGAACGTTTCGGTTGAGCTGAATCCGGCTGGTGGAGAAGCGCCGTCCGATATTGGGCAGAAGAATAGCCAGAATCAGCAGAAGACCGATGGCGATGCTCTGCACCTGTCCCTGGATGTTCAGCAGTCCCATGCCAAAGCGCATAATACCGATGAGCACCAGGGAAAGAACGGCCCCTATCATCGTGCCGCTACCGCCAAAAATGTCGATGCCGCCCAGAACGGTGGCGGTGATAACATCCAGTTCCAACCCCAGGCCAATGTCGGGCCGGGTACTGCCGAAGCGGGCGGCCAGCACAATGCCGGCCAGGGCCGACATCAGACCGGACAGCAGGAAAATGGTCATCTTGATGCGGGCGACATTTACCCCGGAGTAAATACAGGCTTCTTCGTTGTTGCCGATGGCATACAAAAACCGGCCAAAAGTGGTTTTGTGGAGCACTACCCCAAAAATCAGGGCGAAAAAGAGGAACAGCACCAGCGAGAAGGGAATGGGGGTGCCGGCAACTTTGCCCTGCCCCAGGTAGGTAAAAGATTCGGGATAGCCGCGGGCGGCCTGGTCGCCGAGAAGGACAAAGGCAATCCCGCGGTAAAAGGCAAATGTACCCAGGGTGACCACCAGGGCCGGGAGCTTTACCTTTGCTACCAGGTAGCCGTTGAACAGGCCGGCCAGCACACCCAGACCGAGGGCCAGCCCCGCGGCCACCCAGATATTTACACCGTTGTTGAACAGCCAGCCCATAAAGGAAGCGCACATCGCCAGGGTAGAGGCCACCGACAGGTCGATGTTGCCGGTGATGATGATGTAGGCCATCGGCAGCATCATCAGCCCCATTTCCATAAAGTCTGAGGCGGTGCGCAGAAGGTTAGACAGGCTCAAAAAATAGGGAGACAGCAGGCTGTTGGCGATGGATACCACCACTACCAGCAGGACCAACAGCCACTCCCAGCGCATCAAGAAGCTCAGGGCGGACTGCCGGGGACGGCGAATACTCACGGAAGGGAGCTGTGGCTGGGTTTGGGTTGTCATGATGCTCTCCTTGCCACGGCAATGGATTTTTGCAGGCGTCGTAGAATGGCGGAGTCTACAATGACGGCCAGCAGAATCAGTGCCCCCTGGGCGGCCAACTGCCAGAAGGGGGAAATTCGGATGAGGGTGAGGGCGTTGTTGATAATGCCCAGCAGAAAGGCCCCCAGCAGAACCCCGGTAACAGTCCCGCTACCGCCAAAGATGTTGACCCCACCCACCACCGACGCGGCGACGGTTTGGAGTTCAAACCCCAGGGCGGTATTGGTCTGGGCGGCTTCAAAGCGGGAGGCCCAGAGCACGCCGGCCAGACCGCACAGCAATCCGGAAATGACATACACCATAAAAATGATGCGCTGGACCCGGATACCGGCCACCTGAGCGGCCTCCGGATTGCTTCCCACCGCGTAAATATCCCGCCCCGGACGGGTATAGTTCAAGAAGTAGTAAACTATTACGCCGACCACCAGGGCAAAGATGACCAGGTTTGGCAGGCCCAGCGGGGTGCCTTTGGCCAGGCTTTTGAAGCTGGGAGACATTTCAAAGGCGTTAATCCAGGTGCCTTCGCTGTAAAGGAAGACCATCCCCCGGTAAACGCTGAGGGTCCCCAGTGTGGCGATGATGGGCGGCACCCGGCCAGCGGTGATGATAACTCCGTTGAAACTGCCCAGCACACTGCCCAGTGCCATTCCCAGCAGAACGGCGATAATCGGTGATGTGCCGGGATGGGCCTTGATAACAAAGGCCACCATCATCGCCACCAGCCCAATCATTGAGCCGACGGACAGGTCAATCCCGCGGGTGATGATAACCATCGTTTGGGCCAGGGCCACAATCGCCAGGATGGAAATGTTCATCAGGATGTCGCGAAAGTTTTCCAGGGTTAGAAAATAGGGACTGCGCAGACTGACGGCAATGACCAGCAGGATGATAAACATGATAATGCCGGTTTCACGGAATTTTGCCAGCCTTACTGCGATACCCTGTTTGGTCGGTGGAGAAGGTTGGGACGCCATTCAATCCTCCTGGAAGCAGTTATTGGTGGGGAAGATAAACCGTTTGGCCGTTGACTTTCACAGCCCGTATGGTTGACTGGGTCGCGGCCTGCATGATTTTTTCCTGGGTTGCCTCCTCTCTGCTGAACTGGGCAGTCATCCGGCCCTCCCGCATCACCAGGACGCGGTCGCTCATGCCCAGAATTTCCGGCAGTTCCGACGAAATCATCAGGATGGCAATGCCCTGAGCGGCCAGCTGGCTCATCAGACTGTGGACCGAAGCCTTGGTGCCCACGTCGATGCCGCGGGTTGGTTCGTCCAGAATCAAGATGCGGGGGCGGGTGGTCAGCCATTTTGCCAGCACGACTTTTTGCTGGTTGCCGCCCGACAGTTCCCGTGCTTTCTGCCAGATGCTGGCCGCTTTGACTTCCATCTGCGTGGCCGCTTCCTGGGCCATTTTGATTTCCCGGTCAGTTTGAATCCAGCCGGAACGGGCCAGCTGGTTCAGCAGAGGTAGGGTGATGTTGTGGGCAATACTCATCTGGGGGACCAGGCCGTGGTGCTGGCGGTCTTCCGGTACATAGGCCAGCCCCAACGCCATGGCCTGCCGGGGGCTGGTCAGACGGACCTCGCGGCCATCGATAAAAATACGGCCCGCAGTGGCCGGGGTAATGCCGAAAATTGTCCGGGCTACATCGGTGCGGCCCGCGCCCACCAGACCGGCCATCCCCAGAATTTCCCCTTCCCGGAGTTCAAAGGAAATGTCGTCGAACACCCCTTCCAGGCTCAGGTTTTCTACCCGAAGCACCGGTTGGCCGATTTTGACCGTTTGCTTGGGGAACAGGTCGCTGAGGGTGCGGCCTACCATCATCTGGATGAGCATCTCCCGCGTGACCCCTTCCATCGGACGGGTGTCGATATAAACCCCATCCCGCAGAACGGTGACCCGGTCGGCCAGTTCAAACAGGTCTTCCAGGCGGTGCGAAATAAAAACGATAGCCACGCCGTTATCTCGCAACCGGCGTACAATGCGGAAGAGGTCGGCTACTTCGGCCAGTGTGAGCGAGGAGGTTGGTTCGTCCATTATCAGGATGCGGGCATTTACCGAGAGGGCGCGGGCAATTTCTACCATTTGCTGTTGGGCCACGCTCAGGTTGCGGGCCTTTGTTTTGGGATTCAGGTCGACCCCCAGGGAATGGAGGAGGGTTTCGGCCTGGCGGTACATTTCGCCCCAGTTGACCTGCTGTCCACCGCGGGTCGGCTGGCGACCGACAAAAATATTCTCGGCGATGTCGAGGTCTGGAAAGAGGCTTGGTTCCTGGTAAATGGCGGCAATGCCTCGTTGCCGGGCCTGGAGGGGGGTGTCGAAATGGACCTGCTGGCCGTTGAGGTAGATTTCGCCCTCGTTGGGCTGGTGAACACCGGTGATAATTTTGATGAGGGTAGACTTGCCGGCGCCGTTTTCACCCAGGATGGCGTGTACTTCGCCGGGAAACAGGTCGAACTGCACCCGGCGCAGGGCCTGGACACCGGCAAAATTCTTACTGATATTGGTCATTCTGAGGATGGGTTCATTCATCAGGAGGCCTCGTTAAACAAGAATTACTTCTATGCCAAGCGCTTGAAGCTGGTGCACCAGTGCTTCCGGCGCGTCCTGGTCGCTGATGACGGTGCTGATTTGGTCTGGATTGGCAAACGTAGCCGCGGCCACGTTGCCCCAC
>RFJV01000670.1 GCA_003694775.1 Chloroflexota bacterium
ACACCCGCACCACCGACAATTGGTCGTCACCAATTGTACCATAATTCTGGGGCGTACCCTTTTGTAACTGACTGATTTGGTTTTATTTTATACGAGGAGCCGCCGATGAATCCTATCGCCACAGCCATTATCACTGCCCTGGAGACCGGCTCGCCGATGAGCCTGCCGGAATACACGGCCCTCAAATCGGCGTTGGGACAGAAAGCCGGACCGGACAGCCCCCTGATGCTGGCCCTGTCTGGCCTGGAGCAGAAGCCGTTAGCCGCCGGCTGGCGGCAGGTATTCCTGGACGAACTGGAACAGGCTTTCCCCGCGCCGCCGGAATCTCTGCTTCAGTTGGCTCGCCAGCTCCACCAGCAGTTGACCCAACCCCCACCCAGACCGCGACCTCTCCAGCTCCCCCGCCGCGCTCAACCGTTCATCCCCCGACCGCAACCGCCAGACATCACCCCAAAAGAGCTGTTGCCGGGGCAGGCCGTGATACTGGTAGGCCCGCCCGGAAGCGGCAAGTCGGCCTTGCTGGCCGAATGGGCCGCACAGCTGGCCCCTGCATCCCAACCGCCAGAGCGTTTCCCCGACGGTCTGCTCTACTACAGCTTCTACCGGCATCCGCGGGTCGATTTTGCCCTGGAGCAGATAGCCCGTGCCTTCGGCGAGCCACCCCAACCCAGCGCCTACGACGCAGTCCGGCGTCTGCTGGAAACCCGCCGCGTCCTGCTCATTCTGGACGACATCGACGAAGCGGATGACCTGCCCGGTCTGCTGGACGTTTGCCGGAAAGCCGGTGTCCTGGCCGCCAGCAACCGCCCCCTGCCCCACCTGCCCCACACTCACCCCCTGCCTCCCCTTTCGGCTGAGGAGGGGCTGGCCTTGCTGGACCAATGGGCCGGCTGGTACGCCAGAGACCGGGACGCGGCCCGGCAGATAAGCCAGAAGCTCGACCACCTCCCGCTGTCTCTGCGGCTGGCCGGCCAGTTTATGACCGCCGCCGGAGAAGACGCGCCCAACTTTCTGGCCTGGCTGGAGCAAACCCAGGCCGACCGCGGCCAGACCCCGCCGCTGACTCTGCTGTTAGACCGCATTCTGGCCCGGCTCGACCGCCCGGCACGGGAAATTCTTTCCGTTTGCGGCCTGCTGGCCCCGGCCCCCTTTGAAACCGGCATACTTGCCAGAGCACTGACCCCCAAGCCAACCGGCACTGTTTTTTCCCTCATTCGCGACATGTTCCGGCAGACACCGCCCCCGCCAGCGCCGGATACCGCCCCTCCCCTGCGCCAACTGGTCAGGTTCGGCCTGCTGGCGCAGGTCGACAGCCTGTACCGGGTGACCCATCCCGTCCTGCATCGTTTTGCCAGAGAGCGGCTTCTGCCCACCAAAACGATGGTCCGCCAACTGGCAACCTGGTTCATCGGGCTGGCGTGGGACAGCAGTTTATCCCCGGAAGAACGCACCGCCCGTCTGCAGGTCAACCTGGAGCATATGATGACGGTGCTGGGAGCCTGTCTGGAATGGGAAGAGTGGGAAGCGGCCCACGGGCTGGCGATTGTCCTGGAAGATTTTCTGGACCACGAAGGGTACACCGCTAGCCGCATCCGGGCCAACGAAATCGGCCTGATTGCCTCGTGGCAGTTGGGCCGGCCCAGCACCGAAGCCTGGCTGGGCAACCTGGGGGATACGTACCGCGAAATGGGGAACCCGCAGTGGGCCATCAAGCACTTCGAAAAGGCCCTGGAAACCGCCCGGCTGACCGGCAACCTGCAGGGACAGGCCAACGCTCTCGGCAATCTGGGGCTGGCCTACCGGGATATGGGCCAGCCCCACCACGCCAGAGACTACCTCCAGCAGGCCCTGCCCATTTTCGAAAGAATCGACACGCCCGCGGCAGAGATGGTGCGCACCATTCTGGCCGAACTGGATTCAAACAGTTAAGCCGCCGGTTTTACCCGGTACAGCATTTCACCAGCCTTGGGCACCAGCAAAATACCTTCCGCCTCCCGGCCCCGCCACTCATCCAGATTAACCGAAGCCGGGTCCAGATACCCCAGATTCAGCCGGCGGCACCGCTCCTCCGGGATGCCGGTCGCCAGGGTTACCTGGATGCGCGGGGTTTCGATGCCGGTAGCCGGGTCGTACTGGCCCAGGCCGCGCAGGTGGGTGCTGTGGGCCAGCACTCCCCAGGGGTAGTGCTTGAAACGGTCCCACTGCTTCAGGAAATAGTCGCGCACGTGGTAGCCCACCTCTTCCAGGTGCTGGCCGTGGGTATAGCTGACCTCTTTGACGTGCGGGGCATAGATAATCACCTCTCCCCCGTCGGCGATGGCCGGCTCCAGCTTGTACATCCCCTTGGCCGCCACCCACAGGTCATCGTACATTTCCGGCACCACCGACAGCACCCGCCGGTAAGGCCGGTCTACCCAGATGATGTGCAGTTTGGCCGACAGGTCGGCGGCGGCATCATAGGCCGCTTCGGGCGTGCCGGCGTACAGACCGGCCAGCTCCCTGCCCTTGACCACCATACTGAAGCACAGCTTGGGCCGGTCGATAAAGGACGCGGCCCGGTCAAGCACCTGGCGCACGGGGGTGTATTTGGTGCCGATGATGTCGTAGCTGGTCATCACCGCGCCCAGCCAGTGGGAAAAGTTTATCACTTCCTGGCCGCCAATACCGGGGAAGAAATATTTGTTCCCCCCGGAAAAACCGACCACCTCGTGCGGGAAAGTTGGTCCGCAGATGATAATCTGGTCGTAATCAAAGACCAGTTTATTCAGCCTGACATCCACCGGCATGCGCATCAGGCCGCCGCTGATTTCCTCGATTTCAGCCTCGGAAATGCGGCCCAGGGTGACAAACGTGTCTTGCCGTTCCCAATGGTGATTGAAAATTTTAACATCGGCGTATTTTTCGGCCCGTTCCTGGGGGGTCAGACCAAACAGCCGGTTGAGGGTCGGCTCGTCCAGAGGGTGGTGGGTTCCCAGGGCAATCAGGTAGTCCAGCGCGGCCACCTCGCCGCCCAACAGTTCATGAAACAGCCGGAACATCATCGGCATGGGCGCGGTACGGGTGGTATCCGGCGTGATGACCAGCACCCGCTTGCCGGACAGGTTGGCCTGTTCCAGGGCCTGCGCCATGATGCCCCGTACTTCTGCTTCGGAGAGAAATCTGTCGGTATAACCTTTACCGATGGTCATAATGCCTCCTTAAATGAAGGATGAGGGATGAAGGCGGAAGGATGAATATCGCATTATCGCCCTATCGCATTATCGCATTATCGCATTATCGCCCTATCGCATTATCGCCCTATCGCCCTATCGCATTATCGCCCTATCGCCCTATCGCATTATCGCTACACCCCACTGTAGGCGGAAAACCCGCCGTCAACGGGAACAACGATACCGGTAACAAACGCCGAAGCCGGCGACAGGAGCCACAGCACCGCGCCGACCAGGTCATCGGGGTGTCCAAAGCGGCCCATCGGAGTGTGGGCCAGGATGTGCTGGCCCCGTTCGGTCAGCTGGCCGGTGTCCTCGTCGACCAGCAGGTAGCGGTTCTGTTCGGTGAGGAAGAAACCGGGGGCCACGGCGTTCACCCGAATTTTGGGCGAGTAGTTCTGGGCCATGTGGACGGCCAGCCAGCGGGTAAAGTTGTTCACCCCGGCTTTGGCCGCAGAATAGGCCACAATCCGGGTCAGGGGACGGAAGGCGCTCATCGATGAAACATTGAGGATGACCCCCTCCCCCTGCTCGGCCATATATTTTCCAAATACCTGGCAGGGCAGGATGGTTCCCACCAGATTCAGGTCCAGCACAGAGCGCAGGGCCTGCGGCAGGATGTCAAAAAAAGCGGTCCCGGCATCGGTGGTGGCCTGGGGATGGTTGCCGCCGGCGGCATTGACCAGCCCATCCACCCGGCCAAACGTATCAACAATCTGGCGGGCCGCGGCCCGCAAAGCCTCCATTTCCAGCACGTCGGTAGAAATATAGATGGCCCGGCCTGGCGATTGGCGCAGACGGCTCTGAAGCGCCTCGCTCATAGCCGGACGACGTCCCAAAACGGCAATATTGGCCCCGCAGTCAGACAGCGCTGTCGTCATTGCCTGGCCCAACACACCGTGGCCGCCAGTGATGACAAACGTTTTGCCGGAAAAATCATACATTTTCTGCAGGTCGGCAAGATGCATGGCTTACAGCCTCCACGGGTGGGGTTTCTGATTGGGGAGGAGAGCGGCGGACGCTGGAGCCATCGCCACCGCTCTCCCCGGACGGCTACAGGTCAAACGGGCTGAGGTGCTTGTCGAAATGGGTTTCCAGCACCCGGTAGTAGACCTCTTCGTTCTGGCGCAGGGTTTCAAAAAACGGGCCGCGGAATTCGGCGTGGTGCAGGACCGAACCGAAGGTAACGTGCAGAATTTCCCTGGCGTGGAAATCGTCCAGCAGGGCCGGCAGGCGGTCATCGGGCAGAGCATCGATATCGGGGGCCTTCTCCACCTCGGCGGAAACGTGGTAAGTAGCCCGGTCGGTGGGATAGCGCACCAGGGCAAAATGGGCAATCTGGCGGAACAGGGCCGGGTTGAGTTCGGCGATGGCCCGCAGGGCTTCCAGGTAGCTGGTGCCCGCGGTCTTCAGGTGCACCAGGTCTCCGGCCACGCGGGCGGCGATGGGGTAGATGCTGAACTTGTCGGAGCCGGAATGGAGGCTGAGCTTGTACGGACCAAAGGCCTGGGCCACGGCATAATGGCGGGCAAAGGAGCGCTCGAACTCGGCCAGGTCGCCAATGTAATCCACCCCCTTTTCAAACTCGCCCACGTAGCGAGGGGCCAGACTTACCCAGCGGACATCCAACCGGCGCAGTTCGCTGACAATGTAGACATGCTCCGCCAGGCTGGTGACCGTATCGGTTTCGTCCACGCTCATTTCCAGCTCAAAGGGACGGTCGCCCATCACCTCTACCAGGTGGCGGTACATGCTGACCGTGTGAGCCACGGCCCGGCCGTATTTGGCCGCGGCCCGGAGCAGTTCCTCGCGGCCGATGGTCAGGCTGAAATCGCCCAGGTCAATGGGTTTGCTGACCAGCCGCGTTTCCAGGTCGGCCCGACTGCTGTTGAGGACGTTCCAGGGCAGGGCGTCAACCTTAGCCTCCAGTTCCGGCAGGGAGGCCGTGTTGGCGGCGTTGTCCACGTATTCACCGGGGTCGATGGTGAAGAAGGTGTACCCGGCGGCGGCGCAAACATCGATGTCGGCGGTGGTTTTGAGGTGGTCCGCGTCGGCGCCGAAGCCTTCGCGCCAGCCTTCCTGGAAGACGCCCCACATGGCATCGTCCATCACCTGCTGGGGGGTGCGTCCGGTGCGGGCATTTTCGCGCATGGACTGCTGGGCCAGGATGGGGGCCATAGAATGCTTGCGCACCGACCGCAGGTGTCCCGGTGTGGCCAGACCGAGCCGGTCGCCCGTACCGACCGATTTGCGCAGGCCCAGCGGCCGGGCCACCAGGAAGGGCAACCGGCGGCGCAGGGCCGCGGCATTGGCCGCGCTGGTCGGGCCGACCAGCAGGGTCAGCGGCTGGTCTTCGACCGTCACCGCGCGGGTCTGGCCTTCAAAATCGGACGCGGTTCCGGCGTCGGTGGTCAGCAGGCCGAGGAACTTTTCTTCGCCGTCACGGGCCAGAAAATAGAGGGTCTGCCCTGCCGCGGCCAGCGAGGCCGGATAGACGTTCATTCCGCAAAGCTGGGCCAG
>RFJV01000671.1 GCA_003694775.1 Chloroflexota bacterium
TACAGATTGAAACGGGCGGCGCGGAAGCTAATCTTCTGCACCGCCCGTTTCAGACCTAAAAACAATCAGGGACAGACGCCGTCAGAAGCAAAGTACCACTGTTCTGGCATATACATAACCCACTGTCGGTAAGCCCAGCTCCAGACCCCGTTAGTATCTTCTGGGGGGGTGTTGCAGAGATTCTTCTTAAACAGAAGCGGTTGAGGCGGTCGCTGGACGGTGCCGATGATGTACAGCGGTTTGAAGGCCTTTTCGTAGAACTGCTTGCCTACGGCAATCTGTTCTTCAGACAGGTAGGGCAAAGACAGGAACTTTTCTCCCAGGTCCCACAGCTCTTTGATTTCCTGGGGTGGTTCTTCACCTTGTTCACCGTTGTTTCTCAGCCAGTCGTACCAGGGATGGCCGGAGGCTCGTGCCCCCCAGTAGGGACGCAGGTTGGTCAGGTCGTTGCTGATGTCTTCTATGTCGGTTACGTCGAAGGCCCAGGCCGCTACCTGAACTGCATTCCCGTCGCGGAGTTCATTGTAGAGGCCGATGTCGATGATTTTAAAGTTTGTTTTTACGCCTACGGCATTCCAGTAATCGGTAATTAGCTCACCGATTTTCTGCCATGCTTCTTCGGGTACGGAAACCTGGAAGTTCAGAAACAGGGTTTCTCCGTCTGGCCGTAAGCGGAAGCCATCGGCATCTCGCTTGTCCAGCCCCATCTCGTCCAGAAGCTGGTTGGCTTTATCCGGGTCGTAGTCGGCAAAGTAGCTGGGCATCCAGGGTTCAAAGAAGAGGGAATTTACCGTTGGGGCGGCCTGGGAGGGAATAGCCAGGCCAAAGTATACCAACTGATTAATTTCTTCCCGATTAATCGCCAGCGACATTGCCTGCCGGAAGCGGGGGTCCCAGAAGATTTCGCGTAAAACGGGGTCGTCAACGGTAAAGTTGAACATAATGGCATATTCGTTGCCCCGTTCGTAGGGTACCAGAACAGTGCGGTAGTTGCCGCTTTCTTCATTATCGCGATAGGTTGGCACGTTGAGCAGTTTTCCCCAACCGTAGTGGGAATATTCGCCGGCAATTGCCTTGAGGTCCTGTACCTGCAAGTCTTCTACCAGGATACTGCGCAGAGTGTCAGCATAGGGAAGCTGATTACCGGCAGGGTCAATCTTGAAGAAGTAGGGGTTGCGCTCATAATATTTGTTGCCAAAGGAATCTTCTTTGACAAAGACATAAGTGTTGAGTGTAGGGGCGTAGGGGTCGGTCTCTGCACCCAGGTCCCAGGTGAAGTTGTAAGGGGTTTTTTTGGCGTTAAACAGTTCTACCCAGTCGCTGTAGCCTTGTTCTTGGGCCAATTTGTCGGCGTCGGGGTTATATTTGATGTGGAACTGTTTGAAATAATGGGCTGGCAGGTATCCCCGGTTGCCGACTTCGGAGGCCAGGGCAATGATGAAGCTGGGTTTGGGTTCGGCAAAGGTATAGCGAACGGTGGTTTCGTTGACCACTTCAAATTGGACCATTTCACCGCCGGCCAGGTACAGGGGGGGCGGAACGGGGGTCAGGTCTGGGTTAGAGACAACATCTTCAAAGTAGAAGCGAAAATCTTCTGCGGTAAAGGGTTCCCCATCCGACCATTTATGCCCTTCACGCAGGTAAATGGTAAAAGTTCGCTGGTCGTCAGAAACATCATAGCCCTTGGCAATGTTGGGGATAATGCTAACCAGGTCCGGGCCAATGGTAAACAGCTTCTGCAAGCGGGCTTCGATAACATCCCAGCCACAGCAGGTTGGGTTGGTAGTAGGGCCAACCAGCTCTCCACCGTATTCTCCTATAGAAGCCAGCGGCTGAACAACAACCGGCTCTTTGGGTAGACGTTCTGCGACAGGAGGGAGTTCTCCTTGAGATACTTTTTCGGCCAGCATAGGTGCTTCCCCAAAGCTGGTAATACTGTTGCCGGTAGCCGATTGATACTCCTCCAGAGTGGCATACTGCAGGGGATAAATTAGTGGTGTGTCATCGGCTGTGTTGGTGGTTTGAGACTGTGACGAAGCGGATTCTTCGGTAGAAGCGGTGGATTCTTGCTGAGCCGGGGAGGCTTCTTCAGTGGGGGTAGTTTCTTCGGTTTTTGTCTCACTTGCTTTTTCTACGGTCGGCGCCGTCTTTGGGGTAGGGGATGCTTCTACCGTGGTTGTCGTTGTGGAAGAAGCACCTGAACATGCCGCCAGCACAAGCATCGTCCCTAACAACAATGCTATCAAAGTGGACAGTTGTTTTCGAGAAGTCATAGAATCTCCTCCGGGATAACTTATCATACCATCAATCATTGACCGGGCTTACGAAAGTCATCGTAAGTTTGGCCGGAGTAAGCTGTCTGTTGGTATGGGGGCTGTATAAAAGTAAAGAACAGCTTATCCAGCCGGCAGAACCAAGAGTATTTCCAAACGAGGGGTGGCGGTATCTTTATTGAAATTATCACCTCCTTTCTGTTCAGCAAGGCCGATGCAGCAATATTGGTAGAATTGTACAAAGCCGTGGTTTACCAACCTGCCGGACCGGAGGCTGGAAATACTCTGCATGGAGACTTCCCAGCCCCGTGAAAGACAAAATTTGTTGTAAACAGAGCAAGATTTTTACCGCAGAGAACACGCAAAGCAAACAGGTTTGAATTGAAGCTGTATAATTCCGGCAGGTCAGGCTGAGGTTATAAAAGCCTTTGCTTTTTCTTTGACCGGGCTAACCAAATAAGGAGAAAGCGCGTCCCAGTTGAACTGAACCCCGTGTCCGGGAGCATTTCCGGCCGTCATCATCCCGTCTGATAACTGCGGGGGGTTGAGAATAAAGCGTTCCAAACCAAAGCTATGCACCTCCAAATAAGAATCGTTGGGGATGGCGGCTAGAAGATGCAGGTGCAGTTCATGCACCCCGTGGGTAGTGACCAGGAGATTGTGGGCCTGGGCCAGTTTGGCAATCCTCAACCAATTGGTAATGCCTCCGATATTAGAAACATCGGGTTCGGGGAAGGTAATCCGTCCGTTTTCAATGATGTTCCGAAATTCGTAGATGGTGTGCAGATTTTCGCCGGTGGCAACGGGAACGCCTCCCTCCTGAGCAATCCGGGCATGGCCGGGAACATCATCCGGAATGGTCGGTTCTTCCAGCCAGTACACATCATACTCACGCATCTGTCTGGCGGCACGGATAGCGGTTTCTACGTCCCATCGCATATTGGCATCAACCATCAAGCGAATATCCGGGCCTATCAGCTCTCTTACGGCGCGTATTCGCTCAATATCTTGCCGTACTCTTGACTGCCCCACCTTGATTTTGATGGCTTTGTACCCTTTCTTGAGATTTGCTTCGGTTTGTGCCAGGAGTTGGTCCAGAGTCAGATGTAAATCAATTCCTCCGATATAAGCCTGCACTTGATGGCTGTGTCCTCCAAAGAGCCGCCAAAAGGGAATACCATCATGCTTGCCGATTAAATCCCACAGGGCAATATCTACAGCGCTGATGGCAAAGCTTGCCACTCCCCCTCGCCCTACGTAATGCAGTCTCCACCACATTTGTTCCCACAGGTGTTCTACCCGCCGGGCGTCGCTATTAATGATGAGGGGCTTGAGCGTTTCTTCTATCAGAAAGCGAATTGCCGTACCTCCATAGCCAATGGTATACGTGTACCCCAGCCCTTCTAGCCCATCTTCGGTAGCAAGACGAACCATAATGACTTCAAAATGGCTCATATTCCCGTGGGTTGAATCGGCCATAGGGGTTGGCAGGGGAATGCGGTAGTGTCTGGTGGTCAGGTCTGAAATCAGCATTTTCCCGGTCCTCTTGTTTGATGAAGATAACTTACAACAGCCAGTGCCTGGGCGGTGCAGTGAGTTTTATTAGCCTTGAATCTTTCCCGGTCCTGACTGTTGAAGATGGTGTACGGCCTTATTATATTTTTGATTTTGTATAATGTCAAGTGTTAATTGTAAATTGTTGACAATTTTAAGGTTGATTGTTTACTGTAGATTGTTGACAAGATACAAGTTGTATGTTATAGTTAATTTACAGCTTATTCGTATTTTAATTGTCTCCAGTACAGCAGGCAGGGCTGATAGGTGGACCCCGCTAGATGACCATCATCCACCGCTAACCCGCGTAAAATGTAATATTAAAGGGAAATCCGTAGAGCGACATTCATGTTGCCCCATCCCAACGTTATTTTATACGAGGAGAATCAGTGATGGCTCATTATATGCTCCAGCGGTTCATCTACCTGGTTTTTTTACTTTGGCTGGTAACCATTGTGACGTTTGTGGTTATTCAACTTCCGCCGGGTGACTATCTGTCTACCTATATTAGCAGATTGGAACAGCAGGCCGGGGACGTGGTCACAGAAGAAATGATTCAGGCCCTTAAGGCTCAGTACGGTTTGGATTTGCCTATGCACCAACGCTATTTAAAGTGGTTGGGGTCTGTATTTCGGGGAGATTTTGGGTTTTCATATGATTGGAAAAAGCCGGTTCGGGAACTGATTGGGGAACGGTTAGCTTTAACTTTTACGGTAGCTATTCTCAGCACTCTGGTTACCTATCTCATTGCTGTACCTATTGGCATCTATTCGGCTACGCATCAATATTCATTAGGGGATTATATTGCCACGGTATGGGGGTTTATAGGGCTGTCTATTCCCAGTTTTATGCTGGCGCTGATACTGCTTTTCCTGGCGTTTAAGTTCTTTGGGGTTAATCTGAGCGGTTTATTCTCTCCGGAGTATATCGATGCCCCTTGGAGTACAGGGAAAGTAGTAGACCTGCTGAAGCATCTGCCGATACCGGTTTTGGTGCTGAGTATGGGAGGTGCGGCAGGACTTATCCGGGTTCTCCGGGCTACCTTGCTGGACGAACTGCAGAAGCAGTATGTGGTCACCGCGCGGGCCAAGGGGGTAAGCGAAGCCAAATTGCTTTTTAAGTATCCGGTACGTGTCGCATTGAATCCTCTGGTCAGTAATCTGGCCTGGCTTTTTCCGGCCCTCATTTCTGGCGATACCATTGTGGCTATTGTCTTGGGGTTGCCCACGGCCGGGCCTATGCTGTTTCGTTCTCTGATTACGCAAGACACCTTTCTTACCGCCTCCATCCTGCTGTTTATGACTATTTTGACCGTGATAGGCACTACTGTGTCTGATATTCTGCTGGTGATTGTTGACCCTCGCATTCGTATGGAGAAAGGCAGGGAATGAGCATGTTTGCGGCAGAAGAACAGGAAATGTCTCAGGTGCGCACCGTTCAAGTACCAGGCCAGGAAGATGTGTATGATGAAAGCTACTATCTGGCCTCGCAGTGGCAGTTGGTCTGGCGAAAATTCCGTAAGCACAAGCTGGCCTTGTTGGGAATGGTTGTGCTGGCCATATTCTATCTTATGGCTATCTTTGCTGATTTTTTTGCGACTAATCCGTATCAACAGCGCTATCCGGAATTTGCCTTATCGCCCCCACAAAAAATTCATTTTTTCGATGAGGGTGGGCGCTTTCATTTTCCCCCTTTTGTATATGTGCAGAAGCAAACATTGGATATGAAAACTCTGCGGCGTGAGTATACAGAAGATACCCAGGTGCGTTATCCACTCCGCCTGCTTGTACATGGTTATCCTTATAAACTGCTAGGGCTTTTTGAAACCGACATCCATCTGGTGGGGGTGGAGGCTCCGGGCGTCTATTTTCCCTTTGGTACAGACGAATTTGGACGAGATATATATGCCCGCACTATTTTTGCCTCGCGTATCTCCCTTTCTATTGGGTTTGTAGGAGTTATAGTGGGGTTTGTGATAGGCTCTCTGGTAGGTGGTGTCTCCGGTTATTTTGGGGGGACGGTTGACCTGCTTATCCAGCGTTTGATTGAATTCATCATCTCTATCCCTACAATTCCGTTGTGGATTGCTCTGGCCGCGGCCTTACCGCCTTACTGGACTTCGGTGCAGGTTTACTTTGGTATTACCGTGGTGCTGGCTACGGTCGGCTGGACTGGCCTGGCCCGGACCGTTAGGGGAAAAATCCTGGAGACACGCGAAGCTGACTTTATTATGGCGGCCCGTATTTCAAATGTGCCTGATTTTCATATCATCGTGAAGCACCTGCTTCCCTCTTTTGCCAGCTACCTGATTGTCAGCCTGACTCTGGGAATACCGGGGATGATTTTGGGAGAAACGGCCTTGAGCTTCTTGGGAATTGGTATCCGTCCGCCAGCAGTCAGTTGGGGCGTGCTTCTCCAGGATGCCCAGAACATCCGGAGTGTGGCTCAGAGCCCCTGGTTGTTTATTCCGGCTGTATTTGTTGTTGTAGCAGTGCTGTGCTTCAATTTTGTAGGCGACGGTTTACGAGATGCCGCCGACCCCTATAAATAACGAGGTGAATATTGTGGCTGATAGTCCTATCTTCTACACCATACCAGAGCAGATTGCGGCCCGCTTGTGCCAGGATATTTTTTCCGGTAAGCTGAAGCCAGGCCAGCCGTTGCGGGAAAAAGAAGTGGCTGAGTGGTTTGGAGTAAGCCGCGGCCCGGTTCGAGAAGTGTTTCGTCAGCTTACGCAAGAGGGTATCTTGATTGCCGAACCCAATAAAGGCGTGCGAGTTGCTTACCAGCCCAGCCCATCCGTACGCCCCTTACTGGTCGAACTCCGGCGTATAATTGAGTGTTATGTCCTGGACCATATCTTCGACCAGATTACCGATGAGGATATTGCCAGATGGGAAGCCGTTTTGGAAAAAATAAGAGAAGCCTGTGAAAAGAACGATACCGCCGCTTTAATTCAGTACGACCTTGAATTTCACAGCGCTATCGTGAAAAGCCATGATGAAAAAGACCTTTTTACTATCTGGCAGCCCATCGCTTTCCGAATGCTCATTCATTATGACCGCTTGGGTGACCTGATGGACAGCTACCGCGAACACAGTGCCATTATCGAGGCTATTAAACGTCGGGATAAGGAAGGTGCACTGGCGGCTTTAAGAACCAATATCCAATAACTGCAGTGCTTTGGAGCCATCCTAACCGCATATCTAACGAGGAAAAGTCACGATGACAGCTGTATTTTACCATGGCAACCGCCGAATTACAGTAGGGAACTGTACCCCCATCGACCCCGGCCCGAACGAAGTGCAGATAAAGGTGGCCTACAGCGGTATTTGCGGCACCGACCTGCATATCTTTCATGGTTTGATGGACCAGCGCGTTCATCTGCCCCAGATAATGGGGCATGAAATGTCCGGTATTGTCCAGGCCGTGGGGGCTGATGTTCAGCATCTCCATATAGGCGACCCCGTAACCGTAATGCCCCTGGTTCCTTGCGGCCAGTGTCCGGCATGTCGAGCCGGACATCAGCATATTTGCCACCACCTGAAGTTTTTGGGGATTGATACCCCCGGTGCATTCCAGTCTTTCTGGACAGTTCCGGCCCAAACAGTATACCGTTTACCCCCTTCTCTTTCCCTTCAGCACGGCGCTTTGGTTGAACCGTTGGCCGTTGCCTGCCACGATGTACGCCTGGGAGAGGTAAAGCCGGGAGATTATGTGGTGGTTATCGGTGGGGGGCCAATTGGTATGCTGATTGCCCTGGTAGCCCGGGAGTATGGAGCCAGGGTGGTTGTCGCCGATATTAATCCTTATCGGGTTTCCTTTGCCCAAATGCTGGGCTTTCAGGCGGTCAATCCCCAGGAGCAAGACTTGATAGCCTTTGTTCAGCAGGAGACCGATACAGCCGGCGCCGACGTGGTTTTTGAAGTATCCGGCTCTTCGGCCGGAGCCAAAATGATGACCCAACTCCTGCGAACTCGCGGCCTGGCCGTTGTTGTGGCTATTTTTGGGCAGTCTCCTCCTATAGACCTGTTTCGGATTTTCTGGCGAGAACTGCGGTTGAAAGGAGTTCGGGTGTACGAACCCGAGGATTTCCGGCAGGCTATTAGTCTGGCCGCTTCAACCAAACTACCTTTGGAGAAATTGATTACCGCGGTCCGCCCCCTGAACCAGCTCCAGGCTGGCCTTGAGGAAATGGAGCAAGGGGGCGGAAATATGAAAATCTTGCTGGAGGTGCAGGATGTCGGTGCTGGACCTGTTTAAGCTGGATGGTCAAATTGCTCTGGTTACTGGCTGTAAGCGGGGTATTGGTAAAGCTATGGCCCTGGCTTTGGCCGAGGCCGGCGCTGATATTATCGGTGTGAGCGCTTCTTTGCCTCTCAAAGATAGCGAAATAGAGTACGAAGTTAAAAAATTGGGGCGTAATTTTACTGCCTATCAATGCAATTTTGCCGACCGGCAAGCACTTTACACTTTTATCTCTCACCTTAAAGCCGACTTTCCCCGGATTGATATTCTGGTGAACAATGCCGGCACAATTCTCCGTAAACCAGCGGTAGACCATCCCGATGAGTACTGGGACACAATTATTGAAGTAAACCAAACCGCCCAATTTATTCTGAGTCGGGAAATCGGACGGGATATGCTGGCCCGCGGGCGCGGTAAAATTATCTTTGTTGCCTCTCTACTTTCCTTTCAGGGCGGTATTACCGTACCCGGCTACGCCGCTTCCAAGCACGCGGTGGCCGGGCTAACCAAGGCCTTAGCCAACGAATGGGCCGGTAAAGGGGTAAATGTTAATGCTATTGCCCCCGGCTATATTGAAACAGATAATACCGAACCCTTGCGTAAAGACCCGGTGCGCAGTAAAGCTATTTTGGAGCGTATCCCTGCTGGTCGTTGGGGAAAGGTTGAAGATTTCAAAGGCCCGGTTGTTTTTCTGGCTTCTGCGGCCTCCGATTACGTGCACGGCGAAATTTTAACCGTAGACGGCGGCTGGATGGGACGGTAGCTGTAGTTGCATCAGCAGGGCCAACGACGGCTCCTCTGTTCTGCTACTTTATCAGGAGATATCGCAATGAAGGCACCATTAACATCAAAGCAGATACCACCACCCCCTCAGATGACAAACCTTCTTGCCGTACGCAGTCTGAGAACATATTTTAAAACCGATGAGGGGCTTCTTAAGGCTGTCGATGGGGTTGACCTTGATATTGCCCCTGGAACAACAGTAGGGGTGATTGGGGAATCCGGTTCGGGGAAAAGTGTTACTGCCCAGTCTGTGATGCGTATTGTCCCCAAACCCGGCTTCATTGCCAATGGTCAGATTTGGTTCCGCCGCAAAAATCATCAGCTGGTAGACCTGGCTTCATTATCGCCCCGCGGAACAGAAATAAGAGCAATTCGGGGGGGAGAGATTTCAATGATTTTTCAAGAGCCGATGACCAGCCTCTCGCCGGTTCATACGATTGGCAACCAATTAATGGAAGCCATTTTACTCCATCGTACAAAAGACAAACAAGCGGCACGAGAAATTGCTCTGGATATGCTCACCAGGGTGGAAATCTCAAATCCTACCCAGCGTTTTAATGAATATCCCCATCAGCTTTCCGGCGGAATGCGCCAGCGAGTTATGATTGCTATGGCTCTATCCTGCCACCCCAGTCTCTTGATTGCCGATGAACCCACCACGGCCCTGGATGTGACGGTTCAGGCTCAGGTGCTGGAACTGCTGAAGCATCTGCAAGATGAATTTGGGATGGCCGTGATGTATATTACCCACAATTTGGGCGTTATTGCCGAAATTGCCGACCAGGTCAATGTGATGTACCTGGGACGGGTGGTCGAACGAACCCATACGGTGGAGCTGTTCAAAAATCCTCTACATCCCTATACCCAGCGCTTGCTCCAGTCTATCCCCCGCCTTGACGGTCGATCTCGAACCCATCTGGATGCCATCGAAGGCAACGTGCCTATCCCGTTGAACTTTCCTCGCCAATGCGGATTTTATTCTCGCTGTAGTAAAGCTGTTCCCGGTCGCTGTGATGTGAGTGTTCCGGCTTTGGTTAAAATTGATGACCAGCATGATGTTCGCTGTTTCCTCTACAGCGATGAAGAGGAGCCTCTACCATGAATCAGTCATCTGCCGCGCAGGTATCTGCACCCAAACTGCTGGAAATAAATCATCTGAAAAAGTATTTCCCCATTGAAAAAGGATTACTGCGTCGGGTGGTTGGATATGTAAAAGCCGTAGACAATGTCAGTTTATATATTAACGAAGGTGAAACATTTGGACTGGTTGGCGAGTCTGGAAGCGGTAAAACCACCCTCGGACGCTGTATAGTCCGAGCCATATCCCCCACCGAAGGCGAAATTAAGTTTCGTATAGATGATGAACAGGTCGTTGACCTGGCTTCACTGAGTCAAAAGCAACTGCGCAGTGTACGGCGCTATATGCACATGATATTTCAGGACCCGTATTCTTCCCTAAATCCCCGCATGACCGTACGGGATATCATCGCCGAACCTCTGCGCTACAATGGCCTGGCAAACGGCCAGGAAATTAATGAGCGGGTCAAAGAGCTTATCCAGTTGGTTGGGCTGGAAGTCAGACACCTGAAGCGATACCCGCATGCCTTCTCCGGTGGCCAGCGACAGCGTATTGGTATTGCCCGGTCACTGGCAATTAACCCCCGGCTGATAGTTTGTGATGAAGCGGTTTCTGCACTGGATGTATCTATCCAGGCCCAGATTTTGAACCTGCTCCTCGACCTGCAGGAGCACTTTAAACTGACCTATTTGTTTATTGCCCATGACCTTTCGGTGGTTAAGCATATCTCCCATCGGATTGGAGTGATGTACGTTGGTAAACTGGTTGAAATGACCGACACCGACCGTCTGTTTGCCCATCCCCGTCATCCATACACCGAAGCACTTCTATCTGCGGTACCTAAAACAGACCCCACCCTGAAAATGGAGCGCATTGTCCTCTCTGGCGAAGTGGCAAATCCGGCTAATCCACCGGCGGGATGTTATTTCCATCCCCGCTGTCGTTATGCCCGGGAGATATGCCGTCAGGAAGAACCAATCTGGGAAGAAATTTCTCCTGGCCATTTTGTGAGCTGTCATTTAGCCCACAACCTGGAACTGCGGGGTGTTGAAGAAAAACAGCAGTTCAGACGTGACGCTCTTTGACAGGTAAAATATAACAATTCGCGGATAAGGTGATGCTGTACTTAATAAGTGCTGTGCTGATAGTGGTAGCCACCGTACTCTTGATAGTACGGTTTGTCCTGTGGTGGGCCGATTATATCGCTCACCGCCACATTACCTCTCATTTCCAGGAGGCAGAGTTTATTTTGTCTTATCATCGTCCTCCCCCTCGCTGGCTGACATCTATCCCAAAAGACCGGCCACTTAAACCCCAACTCATAAGCCGGCTTGATAATCTCATCGCTTTTTTTACCGTTTCTCCATTTTTTGATGCTGAAGAAACCAGACACCTGCTTCTATCACAGCTTCGGCAGGAAAAACAGCACTGGACAGCACAAACCGACAAAAAACTGCTCGGTTCTGAGACAGAATTGTTGATTGATAATTGAATGTTATCCTCACCACTATGTTATACGAGGAGGTTTCAAAAACAGCTATGCCTTACCCCGCCCCCTCAATTCATCCGGCTAACCCTATCTCCAAAACGATAGATTTTAACTTTAACTGGCTGTTTTCCCTGGATGACCATCCAGAGGCCAGCCAGCCTGAGTATAACGACCGCTCCTGGCGTTCCATTCGTCTTCCCCACGATTGGAGTATAGAATTCCCTTTTGACCCTGTTAACGGCGATGGCGCTACGGGATACCTGCCCGGCGGAACAGGCTGGTACCGCAAACATTTTACCCTTGACCTTCAATACGAACACCTGGCCTTTATCCTGTTCGACGGGGTTTACAACAACAGTCAAATTTGGTGCAACGGACATTTCCTGGGGCAAAATCCTTACGGATATTCGCCCTTTTGGTTTGACCTGACCTCTCATTTGGAACCGGCCTCACAGGAACAGGTGCTGGCCGTTCGTGTAGACCACAGCCGATATGTTGATAGCCGCTGGTATACCGGCTCCGGAATCTACCGGGATGTGAAGCTGGCGGTTAAATCTCGTTTACATATCCCTATCTGGGGGGTTCGAGTGATGGTGACTCATCTTTCCCCTCAGCATGCCTCTGTTTCATTAGAAATCACTCTGCAGAACAGTTTTACTAATACACGTACCGGCCTGCTCCGCACCATCATTTTAGCTCCCGATGGCCAGGCAGTTGGTCAAACAGAACAACCATTTGCCCTGGATGCCGGACAAAAAATCATCTGTTCACCTTCATTGACTATTACCCAACCATTCCTGTGGCATCCAGAGCACCCTTATCTTTACCGGGCCATCGTCTATGTGCAGGGGAATAAACCGGATGAACTGCATGAAATCTACGAAGTCCCCTTTGGCCTCCGCACCATCGCCTTTGACCCGGATAGAGGATTCTTCATCAACGGCCAAAATATGCGAATTAAGGGGGTGTGTTTACATCATGATGGCGGTTTGGTCGGGGCCGCCGTCCCTGTTGGTGTGTGGCGACGGCGGCTGGCCGCCCTGAAAGATGCCGGATGCAATGCTCTCCGGCTGGCCCATAATCCACCCAGCCAGACTTTTCTGGATTTGTGCGACGAAATGGGCTTTCTGGTTCAGGTAGAATTCTTTGATGAGTGGGATAATCCCAAAGACAAACGCCTCAACCAGCACGAACGACACAGCGACCCCGTCTCCCGGGGATATGCAGAACATTTTCCCGTCTGGGCCGAAAGCGATTTAAAAAGAACTATTCTGCGCGACCGCAACCATCCCTGCGTATTCCAATGGAGCATCGGCAACGAAATTGAATGGACTTATCCCCGTTACCCCAAGGCTTCTGGTTATTTTGAACCGGAATTTCAAGACAACTACTTTTGGTCGCTTCCCCCTTTCTCCCCGGAAGAAATTAAAGCCCGCTTTGACGCCTTACCCCCAGACCAACCCGAACTTACCACTACTGCCCAAAAGCTCGTCCGCTGGACTCGCGCCTTAGACGACACCCGTCCCATCACCGCCAACTGTATCCTGCCTTCTGTCAGCCATTTAACCGGTTATGCCGACCTGCTGGATGTGGTTGGCTACAGCTACCGTCAGGTCATGTATGATTTTTGCCATACGCATTACCCGCATAAGCCGATTATGGGGACAGAAAACTTTGGTCAGTGGCATGAGTGGAAGCATGTTATTGAGCGCCCTTTTATTAGCGGGATGTTTATTTGGACCGGCGTCGATTATATGGGCGAATCACACAACATGTGGCCGCAAAAAAGCCGCCCCTTCGGTTTGCTGGACCTGGCCGGCTTCAAGCGACCTTCATTCTTTATGTTTAAATCCCTTTGGCAGGACTCTCCCCTGGTTTATCTAACCACTCAGTGTATCGACCGCTCAATCTACAGGCTCGACCCGCATGGACAGGTGGTTGAACGGGAACCCGGAGCCTGGAAGCGGCGGCTTTGGGAATGGCATCCGGTCAATGAACACTGGAACTATCAGCCTGGGGAAACTGTTGTAGTGGAAGTATATTCCAACTGTCCAGAAGTAGAACTGTTTCTTAACAACCGCAGTCTTGGCCGCCAGCGGCTTGAGGCTCAGGAGGACCGCATCTTCAAATGGGCGGTTCCTTTTGAGGCCGGTACACTGCTCGCTGTGGGATGGCATCCCAATGGACAAACTGTACAGCATTACCTGCAAACAGCCGCAGACCCCGCCGGTATTGAACTGCACTGCGACCGGATGTCTCTTCAAGCCGATGGCTATGATGTGGCCCACCTGACAGCCCAACTGGTGGATATTTATGGTGTACCGGTACGGCATGTTGAACGCCGTATTGTCTTCTCCGTAGAGGGGCCCTGCCGAGTGCTGGGTGTAGATAACGGCGCCCCCGACAATGTTCAGCCATTCCAGTCCAACTGTCTGACCACCGCGCAAGGGCGAGCTTTGCTCATCCTGCAGTCCTCCACCCAAACAGGAACAGCTACCGTTTCGGCGGTATCTGGTCCGCTTCACAGCCAACCGGTAATCCTCAAAATACAGAATTAAAAACCCGCAGGGCGACATCGATGTCGCCTTGCTTGTCAATTACGATACCCATTATTGCCAGAGGGTCTGTCCAGAATTCCTAAAATTCTGGACAAACCCATTGCCAGAGGGTGCGTTTCATTTTTTTGGTAGACATAAACTTAGCCTCGTAACCACGCTGACTCATCCGTGGATACCGGACTTGCGTGGAGATAGCCCCGAAATGAA
>RFJV01000672.1 GCA_003694775.1 Chloroflexota bacterium
CCGTTCTACTACTACACGCCGGGTCGGGAAGTGGTCCGTCCGGTGGGGGCGCAGATTGTCAAGGACGGTGCGTTCCACTTCTTCCACGAATTTACGGATAAAGCACTGGTCGAAGCACGGTAAACTGCTGATAAAACAGGTGCGGCGCAGGTCTGATGTGCCGCACCTGGGTAAGGGGGTCAGCCTCCTCTGACAAGTTGACCCCCTTACCCCTCGTCTATCATTTTGAATTTCCTCCTCTGCCGGGGAATCAATCTCTCCCGCTCATCAAGCCTATCAATCGCTGTACCTTTCGCGTTTTTTGGGGCTTTTTCGTGTTCTCTTTCGTACTTTTCGTGCCTTTTGTGTTACCTTTTGTGATTGGAGACGGGTATGCCGATATTACAAAATCTATCCAATGCCCTTGTCCTGGCCAGCACGTACATTCTGATGGCGATGGGCCTGACGATGGTGTACGGTGTGCTGAAGATACTGCACATTGCCCATGCCGCGGTGTACACGGTTGGTGCGTTTGTGGGGTTGCTGGCGTACACCTGGCTGGGTAACTTCTGGCTGGCCCTTCTGCTGGCGATGGTGGCCGCCGGTGTGATGGGGGTTCTGATTTACCGGGGCGTCTATTTTTATATGCTCGACAAGCCGCGTACCGTGCCGCTGATTGCCAGCATTGGCCTGTTTGTGATGTTTACCGACCTTCTGCAGAAGGACTTTTTGATGGGGCCGTACCAAAGGGCCTTGCCGGTTGCCGGTGCGGGAATGCCGCGCCTCCGCACCGAATGGTTTTCCATCACGCCCAAGCAAATGCTGGTCCTGGCGGTGACCGTTATGCTGTTGGTCATTGTGTACCTGATTTTGACCCGCACCCGGATTGGCCTGGGCTGGAAAGCCGCGGCGATGGACCGGGAAATGGCCGGCGCGGTGGGGGTCAACCTGAACCGGGTGGTCGCCATGAACTTTTTCCTCGGCTCGGCGCTGGCCGGCGCGGCCGGGGTGCTGGTGGGGGTGTACAACAACAGCGTATTTGCTACGATGGGCGACCTGCCTTCATATAAGGCATTTATCATCATCGTGTTGGGGGGAATGGGCAGTTTGCCCGGCGTGATAGTGGCCAGTATTCTGCTGGCCGTGGTGGAAAATTTCCTGGTGGCTTCGGTGGGGTATGTCCTGCCGCGTGATGCCGTTGCCTTTCTGGTACTGATTCTGATGCTGATGTTCAGACCACACGGATTACTGGGACAGGAGTAGGCAATGAGTGGATACCTGATGAGCGTGGCCGTTTTTGTCGGTATCTGGGTCACGCTGGCGCTGAGTTTGAATATTCTCACCGGTTACGCCGGGCAGGTGTCGCTGGGACATGCCGCCTTCTTTGGTATTGGCGCGTACACGTCGGCGGTGCTGGCGGTGCGGTATGGACAGCCGTTTGGGGTAGACTTTCTGGCCGCGATACTGGTCACCGGTCTGGCCGGAACGGTGCTGGGACTGCCCAGCCTGCGTGTCCGGCACGATTTTCTGGTGCTGGCAACGATGGGGGTCAACTTTGTGGTGGTGGCGGTGTTCAAGTACGTGGACTTTTTTGGCGGGGCGATGGGGTTGGTCAACATCCCTGCGCCGGAATTTTTCGGTACGACGTTCCGCGGGGGTGTGCCCTACCTGCTCCTGGTGTGGGGGTACGTGGTGGTGGTCTGGCTGGTAAGCTGGTACATCTCCAAAACGTGGGTGGGGCTGGCATTCCACACCATCCGCCTGGACGAGGACGCGGCCGCGGCGGTGGGGGTCAGTTCGGCCCGGTTCAAGATTTATGCCTTTGGCATCAGCGCGGCCCTGGCCGGCGGGGCGGGGTCGCTGTATGCGCACTTCATCGGCAGTGTGTTCCCGGATACGTTTGTGTTTGTGGAATCAATTGCCATTCTGTCGATGATTGTGTTTGGCGGGGTGGGAACCCTGCGGGGACCGATTATCGGGGCCATCATTCTGAAGGCCGCCCCGGAACTCCTGCGCTTTGTGCAGGATTACCGATTTACCATCTACGGCGCGCTGTTGGTGCTGATGATGCTCTTCCAGCCGATGGGGCTTATCGGTGAAGGGAGCTGGCTCTGGCGCAATCTGACCGCTCTTTTCCGCCGGCCCGCGGCGAGTCAACAACCCCAACAGGAGGTGGCCCAATGAACAAACTGCGGGTAGAGCGTGTCAGCAAAATGTTTGGCGGCCTGCAGGCCTTGAAGAATGTTTCGCTGGAAACGGGCGGCGAAATCCTGGGCCTGATTGGGCCAAACGGGGCCGGCAAAACCACGCTGTTCAACGTGATTTCCGGCTTTCTGCCGCCAACCGAGGGCGCAGTGTACTACAATGGACACTCCCTGCACCGCTTCCGGCCCCACCAGATTGTGCGGCTGGGCATTGCCCGCACGTTTCAGATTGTCAAGCCGTTCGGCGACCTATCGGTGCTGGATAATGTGCTGACAGGCTGCGGGATGCCGGTTTACCCCTCGTGGCGGGCCTTTTTCCGGCGCTACCACACCCCGCTGACCGAGAAGGCCGCGGATGAAATCCTGGAACTGACCGACCTGTCTGCCTGGCGGGATGTGCCGGCCAGCAGTCTGCCGATTGGTCTCCAGCGCCGGCTGGAAATTGCTCGTGCCCTGGCTACCCGGCCCGACCTGCTTCTGCTGGACGAACCCGCGGCCGGTCTCACCTCTCACGAGGCGGAGGCGCTGGCCCAGTTGGTGCGTCGCCTGCACCAGCAGGGCAAAAGCATCATCGTTATTGAGCACAATATGGCCTTTGCAATGGGGCTGTGCGAGCGAATTGTGGTTCTGGCCCAGGGCGAAATTATCGCCGTTGGGCCGCCGGAAGAAATCCAGAACAACGAGCAGGTGATTAACGTGTATCTGGGACGGAGTAAGTAAACGACGAAGGACCAAAGACCAACGACGAAATTTGCGGGGCATTCTATGTTAAACATCAAGAATCTCGATGTCTTTTACGGGCATATCCAGGCTCTGCACGGCGTGTCGCTAACGGTGGGCGACCGGGAAGCCGTGGCTGTTTTGGGGGCAAACGGCGCGGGAAAGAGCACGCTCATTAAAGCGGTGATGGGCTGGGAAAAACCCGCCGCCGGTGAAATCGAGTTCAACGGACAGAATATCAACCGGCTGGCTCCCTGGGAGCGGGTTCAGCTGGGCATTGCCCTGTCTCCGGAAGGGAGCCGGGTTTTTCGAGACCTGAGCGTTATGGACAACCTGCGGCTGGGTGGCTACTTGCAGTCGGAGGCGGCGATACGCTCCCAAATGGAGGTTGTTTTTGAGCTGTTTCCGGTTCTGGCGGAACGTCGAAACCAGGTTGCCAAAACACTCAGCGGCGGCGAACAGCAGATGCTGGCCCTGGGACGGGCCATGATGAGCGCGCCCAAACTCCTGCTCATCGATGAGGCGTCGATGGGGCTGGCGCCTATTCTGGTGGAGCGGGTCTTTGCCGTGATTAACGACCTGCGCCAGCACGGGGTCAGTATTCTGCTGGTCGAACAGAACGCCTACGAGGCCCTGAACGTGGTAGACCGGGCTTACGTGCTGGAAAACGGGCACATTGTACTGGAAGGCGTCCCCGACCAGCTTCGCCAGGACGAGCGGGTCAAGGCCGCGTATTTGGGAGGATGATTCGATTGACGATTGACGATTTTCGATTGACGATTGACGATTTTCGATTGACGGTTGACGATTGGTGATTGACGATTGGCGGTTGTCGACAAAATCCTCTGGGCGAAGCAGGGGAGAGACGATTGAACATCCAATGAATCCAGATAAATTCAAACAGCGGACTCAACAACTGGCGATAGAGATTATCAAGCTGGTTGACGAATTACCCCCAAACGCGGTTGGACAGGCGGTAGGAAACCAGTTGGTACGTGCCGGAACTTCTGTCGGGGCCAATTATCGTGCGGCTTGCCGGGCAAAATCTACTGCCGATATGGTTAATAAGTTGAAAATCGTGGAAGAAGAAGCGGACGAAACCCTGTATTGGCTTGAGATTTTGGTGCAGGCCGGGATTGTACCCGCCACCCGAATTTCGTTGCTTTACGATGAGATGAACCAGATACTGTCGATGACGATTGCTTCTATAAAGACCTTGCGAGCCAGGAAGTCACAACACTAATCAATCGTAAATCGTAAATCG
>RFJV01000673.1 GCA_003694775.1 Chloroflexota bacterium
ACCGTCCCCTTGAACTCACCCGCCAGCGCTCGCTCGTAGAACGTGCCTTCGCCGGCAGGCATAGACTCTTCGGCCTGGGGCTGTTCGGCGGGCTGTTCTTCCGCCTGCGGTTGCTCCGCTTGAGGCTGTTCAGCCTGGGGCTGTTCGGCCTGCGGTTGTTCGGGGGCCGGGGTGGCCTGTCCACCACCACACGCGGCCATCACCAGAGCCACTGCAACCAGCATGGCTACCGTTAGCCATAAATGCTTTTTCATTTTTTCTTTCCTCCTTGGTCAAACCATACAGTAAAAATTTGCAACCAAACGGTTCCGTTTTGTTGATGTGTTTTTTCTTTTACGGCATCACCTCCTTCATTGGCAGGATGAAATTCAACTGGAGATGGGGCGGTGTACGAATTTGGAAGCGACAGCTACCGGCAGGGAGGCGCGGTAGTCTGCCGGACAACAAGTTCCGTGGGAAGCTGGATTTCCTTGATTGGAGCGTCGGGGTTTTCGATGGCTTCAAACAACAGCTCGACACCCTGCACTCCGGACTCAAAAAGGTGCTGGCGCACCGTGGTCAGTTGGGCAAAGCGGGCCAGTTCGATATCGTCGTATCCCACCACCGACAGGTCTTCCGGAACCCGCAGGTTCATGTCGCGGGCCGCCTCCAGCACGCCCAGAGCGAACTCATCGCTGAAGCAGAAGATGGCCGTCGGGGGGTCGGGCAAATTGAGGAGTTCCAAAGCCATCTGGCGCCCATTTTCGCGCGTATGCCAGCCCTGGCGGTGGTACTCCGGACGCACGGGCAGTCCTGCCGCTTCCAGCGCCTGGCAGTAGCCCATGTAGCGATTGCGGTTGAAACCGGAGCTGAACAGGTCGTCCAGATAATCACTGATGTAGGCAATCTTTTGATGGCCCAGGCCAATCAGGTGTTCAACCGCCTGCCGGGCGCCGGCCATGTCGTCCAGAAAGATGTGCGACAGTTCCGGATGGTACCCTTCGACCAGCACCACCGGGATTTTCTGCTGGCGGATACGGCGCAGGTCTTCTTTGGTGGGATGGATGGAGAAAATCAGCAAACCGTCCACCCGGCCGCGGCGAGGAACGGTTTGAAAAACCTTGTTGCGCTGAGGAATAGTCTCTATGGCAAAAAGGTTGATGTCGTAATCGCTTTCGGCAATGACCGACATCACCCCGCGCAGACGTTCAAACTGCGAGGCCAGGGTAAAGTAAGTGATGATGACGGCGATGGTGTGGGTTTTGCCCATTGACAGCCGGCGCCCGCTGGGATTGGGCACAAAATCCAGCTTTTCAATGGCTTCCAGAACTTTTCGCCGCGTTTCCTCGCTTACGGGGCGGCTGTTGTTCAGTACGCTGGACACCGTGCCGATACCAACACCGGCCAGCTTGGCGACATCGTGGATAGTTGCGGGCATGGCTGGCTTCTTTACCGTCCAATCTATAGAGTGGATAACGGAAAACTCGGAAACGTTTCCGTATAGACTTACTATACCACATCCCCAACAATTTGTCAACCCCGCGTTTTGTGATTTGCCCCACATGTTGTATCATACCGGCAATCTGCTGACACTGCTTCGGAGGGTTCAATGAAGACCCGCGCCGCTGTTCTGCATCAGGTAAACTCCCCCTTTCGGATTGAAACCGTAGACCTGGAAGCCCCTCGTCCCGGTGAAGTGCTGGTGCGGGTGGCCGCGGCCGGCATTTGCCACAGCGACTGGCACCTGGTTACCGGAGATACCAAACATCCCCTGCCGGTAGTGGCCGGTCATGAAGGGGCCGGTATCGTGGAAGCCGTCGGGCCGGGAGTCCGGCGGGTAAAACCCGGCGACCACGTGGTGCTCAACTGGGCCCCCAACTGCGGGGAATGCTTCTACTGCCTCCACGACCGCCCCAACCTGTGCGAGACCTACGTGGGGCCGCTCTGGGACGGGGTGATGCTCGATGGGACCCCCCGCCTGTCGCTGAACGGTCAGCCGGTGTACCACTTTTCCGGCCTGGCCTGTTTTGCCGAATACACCGTGGTGCCGGAGGTGAGCTGTATCCCCATCGACCGGGATTTTCCGCTGAACATCGCCGCCCTGATTGGCTGTGCCGTCACTACCGGTGTTGGCGCGGCGGTCAACACGGTGCGCGTAAGACCCGGCAGCAGCGTGGCCGTTTTTGGGGCCGGCGGCGTTGGGCTGAGCATTATTATGGGCGCACACCTGGCCGGGGCCGGACGCATCATCGCCGTGGACCGGGCCGAGGCCAAGCGCCAGATAGCCCTGGACTGTGGGGCCACCGATTTTCTGCTGGCCGGGGCAGATGTCAACCATGAAATTCGCCGCCTGACCGCAGGCCGGGGCGCGGACTACGTGTTCGAGGCCATCGGCATTCCGGCAGTGCAGGAGCAGTGCCTGGACGCGGCCCGGCCCGGCGGGACCATCGTCCTGGTCGGCTTGTCGCCAATGGACAGCAGTACCAACCTGCCCGGCGCCATCATCACCCGGCAGGAGAAGACCGTTATCGGAAGCTACTACGGCACCTCCAACACCGCCCGCGACTTCCCCCTCTATGCCGACCTGTACCGGCAGGGAAAGCTTGGCCTGGACCGGCTGGTCAGCACGACCTACACCCTGGACCAGATAAACGAAGCCTACGCCGACATGCTGAGCGGACGCATTGCTCGCGGAGTGATAGAATTTTGAAGCCCAAAACCAAAATTACCGACCTGCTCGACAGCCACGGTATACCTTACCGGGTGCTTCCGCACACGGAACCGGTCTTTACAGTGGAAGCCGCGGCCGCCCAGCGCGGGGTGGTCCGGGAAGAGATGGTCAAGTCCATCCTTCTGCGCGAAAGTAAAGGCCGCCGCTATGTGATGGCCTGCGTCACCGGCTCTGCCCGGCTGAACCCCCAGGCCGTGCGCGACCACCTGCCCCCGGAAGAAAACTGGAAGCGGCTCACCTTTGCCTCGGCAGAGGAGATTACCGCGGTGACCGGCTGCATTCAGGGCGCAGTCGCACCGCTGGCCCTGCCCGCCGGTATCCCGGTCATCTTCGACGAGGCCATCGCCCTCTGCCGGAAGGTCAACATCAGCAGTGGCGACCCGATGGCCGGCCTGGAGCTTGACCCGCAGGACCTGATTCGCCTGTCCGGCGCCCGGCTGGCCCCGATTGCCCGTCAAAATGAGGAGAATAGAGATTAGAGATTGGAGATTAGGGGATTAGGGGATTGGGAGATTGGAGATTAGGAGATTGGAGATTGGAGATGGGGTCACAGCTCACTAACTAACTCTCCAACTCACAAACTCACCAACTCACAAACTCTCCAACTCACCAACTCCCTAACTCACCAACCAGCTTGAAAAGAAAGGACAAACGTTTATGGGAACCGTATCGCTCAAATGGATAGAATCACAGTTAATGGTCGGAACCGACTCTTTCGGTCATCCGCTGGTTATGGGCAGTTGGCCGGAGCAAAGCCCCCAATGGGCCGGCCTGAAGCCGTCGGACCTGCTCCTGCTGGCCGCGGCTTCCTGCTCGTCGTATGATATTGTGATGATTCTGCGCAAACAGAAAGAACCCCTGCAGGGCCTGGAAGTATCCTGCACCGGCGAAAACAATCCCGACCCGCCCTACCAGTTCACCAAAATTCACCTGCACTACAAGGTGATTGGCCCGGTCAATCCCAAAAAAGTAGAGCGGGCCATCCAGCTTTCGGAAGAAAAGTACTGCTCGGTGACGAACACCCTGAAACCAGGGGTGGAAATCACCAGCACGTTTGAAATTGTCGAAGCCTGAACCAGGACCGGCGGCAGACCCGCCGGTCTCTCCATTCACAACCCGGGAGGACAACGATGTCTCACCCCACATCCGATATCATTGTGGTCGGCGGCGGTATTATCGGGGCCAGCAC
>RFJV01000674.1 GCA_003694775.1 Chloroflexota bacterium
AAGGGGGACAAGCCATTACTGACGCGTTCGGTATTTATCAGGTCGATGAGCTGAGCCTCAGGAGAAGAGGGTCCCCGAATGATGAGAGGGAGATAGTAATAATGTGTTCCGATAACGGCTGTACTGGAATTGTTGTAGGTATTAATTTCATTGTCTGCGGCGGTGATAGTGGCTTTATTCAAAATACTGAATTCCGGAGGCAGGGCGGCATTCAGCGTGCCGGTTACCGTAATCACACCTGATGCTCCGCCTGCCAGGTCGGGAAGATTCCAAACATAAGTTGTTCCAGGCTGTACCGTAACACCGGCAAAGCTGGTGGACCAACCGGGTGACTGAATATCACTGCTGAGCGTATCGGTCACTATAACGGAGGTGGCAGTAAAGGTGCTGTTGTTCTGGATAGTCAAGGTGAAGGTCACCGGGTCGCCAGGCTGATGTCCACTGCCTACCACCTGCTTGGTAATCTGCAGGTCGAGCGCGAAGTTGTAGTTGACCGTCCAACCTATGTCTTGCATAATGCCCATCGTCACCGGTCCGGGGTCGTGTTCTGACTCTCCCCAGGCCAGAGAATAGGTCATCAAGGCGTTAATGGTATTGTTGTAGCTTTCGGCCAGGTGGGAATAACTTGAACCATCCTGCCAAACTGAAGGCGCATACAGAGGTACGCGAGCACCACCATTAGCGCTGTTGGCCGTAGGTCCGTCAAAGAAAACTGCACCGCTGGTTAAGGCATTTTTAAGAGAAGCAGAAGGGCTGGGATAGTTGAGGAGCGGTGTTCCGGCTCCATCTTCTGTAAAACGGTCGTAGCTAAAGGGATAGCCGCTGTAGCCCCATGTTCCCTCACTGAAAGCCACATCCATTGAGCCAAGAAAGCCAAGCCCATGCCCAATTTCATGCAGAACCACACTGGCAAAATCCAGCCGGTTCGACGGGGGGGTACCGTCTGTGCCGTAGTACCAGCTAAATGTACTGCTGAAGTTGGCCCGAATTTCAGCCGTACTACCGTTACGGTCGGAATTACTCAGGGCATTTGCCAACGCCACCGGATACCACGTAGAAGAAAACGGAGCACCTGGAAAATTCTGGTAAATATACGTGGGGCCAGCCGACCCCAGGACATTAGACCCCAGGTCGGAACGCCAGCAAGCATCAATGGTGACAGGGATGTTAGAATGGACAAGAGAGGCCCAAATGTTGGCGGCATATTGAAAAGCTGTTTTGGCCTCTTGAGGCCATGCGCTCAATGCACCGGTGCAGGTTGCCGGATTCCAGTTGATGATAAAGGTCGCCGACTGGATTCCCAATCCGGCCTGCTCCGGGGCAGGAACATGAAAGGGGACAACCCGGTCATCAAGACGCAGGATAACCTGCTGTCCAGGCAGTACTTCGGTCTGGCGCGGGGGGGCAAATCCGACCAGCAAAGGCAGAAGAAACAGGGCCAGGATGATAAATCTGCGAGGCATACAGTCTCTCCGTGGGAGTCAGC
>RFJV01000122.1 GCA_003694775.1 Chloroflexota bacterium
CTCCCCGCCACCCTGTCTCCCCGTCTCCCCCTCTCCCTCGCCTTCCTCGCCGCCTGGCTGCTCGTCCCCCTGGCCGCCTACTTCCTCGTTCTGCAACAGCGCCCCTCCTTTGAACCCCGCTACCTGATGCTGGTCACCCCGGCCCTGTTCCTTCTGCTGGGCCTGCCCCCGGCCCTGGCCCGTACCCCCGGACAACAGCGTGTGCTGGCCGGCCTGGCCGCACTGCCGCTGGTCGCCATGCTGGCCGGCCTGTCCAGCTACTTTACGGACGAAACCTATTTCAAGGACGACTCCGCCGGAGTAGCCGCCTGGCTGGCCGCAGAAACTACCGCCAACGATATTGTGTACATCGACGTCCCCCACCCGTTCCACTACTACGCGAAACGAATGAACATCCCGGCCCCCACCCGCTACCTTTTTGTAGACATCCACACCGCGGCAGACATTCTGAACCGGGAAGCCGCCGGCCGCGACCGGCTGTTCTGGGTGACCTGGTGGGGGAGCGACACCGACCCGCGGGGGGTCATCCCGTTTCTGGGCGAGAAGTACGGCCAACAGCTTGGCCGGCGGGAGTTCCGCGGCTACCGCGTCGACTGGTACAGCCTGCCCCCTGCCGGCACGGTCATCCGTCTGCCGGTTGACCCGCCGCCGGTGGAGGCGGTCTTTGGCGATGTCTTCCGCCTGGATGGTGCCGCGTTCGGCGGCGCTCCGGCAGAGGCCACCACCCTGCCCCGCGGGGAGTCGGCCTGGGCCGTGCTCCACTTCACCCTGCTTCGGGATACCGAGGTCAACTACCGCGTGTCCCTGCGCCTGCGCGGGGAAGATGGCCGTCTGGTATCGCAGGTCGACAAAGATTTGCTGAACGACCGTCACTTCCGCACCGCGGCCTGGCCCCTGGACGACCCCGCCCTCAACCAGGCCCTGAATGTGTACCTCCTGCCCGTACCGCCAGACGCCCCTCCCGGCGACTACCGCCTGGAAGCCGTCCTGTACAGTGCCGAACCGCCCTACCCCAGCGAAGGCGTCTTTGGCCCCTACGCCGCCCCCGATGCCGCCAGCGCGGTTCTGGGCAAATTAACGATACTGCCTTGAAGCTCGCTATCACGTGTGGTAGAATGGAAATAGTGAGGGCATCCCAACACCAGTTGGCCCGGTAGGGCATAGGGATGCTCCCTACCGTTTGCCGTCTACCGTCTACCGTATTATCAGAGGAGTCGCCCTATGCAAGCACCATCCGAACGTTTAGGCTCATTCTACCTCGGCGCAGAGTACGACCTGGACACGGGAAAAATTCTGGACATGCCCATCAACTACGACGCCCGCGACCTGACCACCCACGCCGTCTGCGTGGGGATGACCGGGAGCGGCAAAACCGGCCTGTGCATCGACCTGCTGGAAGAAGCCGCCATCGACCAGGTGCCGACTATCCTGATTGACCCCAAAGGGGACATCACCAACCTTATGCTCCGCTTCCCGGAACTGCGTCCGGAGGACTTCCTGCCCTGGGTGAACGTGGATGATGCCCGCCGCAAAGGGATGAGCGTGGAAGAATACGCCCAATCCATCGCCGAAAAATGGCGCTCCGGCCTGGCAAACTGGGGTATCGGGCCGGAACGCATCCGCCGGCTGGAAGAATCCGGCGAGGTTACAATCTACACCCCTGGCTCCAATACCGGTATCCCCATCAGCATTATGAGCAGTCTGGCCGCGCCCGGTCTGGACTTTGCCACCGAAGCCGAGGCCATTCGCGAGCGCATCAACGGCACGGTGGTGGCCCTGCTGGGGCTGGTCGGCATAGACGCAGACCCCATCCGCAGTCGCGAGGCCATTCTGCTGGCAAATATCTTTGAGCATTTCTGGCAGAAAAATGAAGACCTGGACCTGGCCCGGCTGATTATGTCTATCCAGAATCCGCCGGTGCGGCAGATTGGTGTCTTCGATGTAGAGACTTTCTTCCCGGAAAAAGACCGCTTTGAGCTGGCCATGGCCCTGAACAACCTGGTGGCCTCCCCCACCTTCAAGAGCTGGCTGGAAGGCGAAGCCCTGGACATCGACCGCCTGCTCTACACCGACGAGGGCCGTCCCCGGCACAATATTTTTTACATCGCCCACCTTTCCGACAGCGAGCGGATGTTTTTTGTCACCCTGTTGCTGGGCAATATCCTTACCTGGGTACGCCGCCAGCCGGGCACAACCAGTCTGCGGGCCATCCTGTACTTCGACGAGGTGTTCGGCTTTATGCCGCCCACCGCAGAACCGCCATCCAAGCGCCCCCTGCTAACCCTGCTCAAGCAGGCGCGGGCCTTTGGCCTGGGGTGTGTGCTGGTCACCCAGAACCCGGTGGATATCGACTACAAGGGACTGACCAACGCCGGTACGTGGTTCATCGGCAAACTGCAGGCCGAGCGAGATAAGGCCCGTGTTCTGCAGGGCCTGCAGAGCGCCATCTCCGAGGCTGGGGGCGGGGGAAAAGATGTCGATTTCGACAGCCTGCTCAGCCGGCTGGGGAGCCGGGTATTTCTCCTGCACAACGTTCACGAGGACGAGCCGGTGGTCTTTCACACTCGCTGGGCGATGAGCTACCTGCGCGGCCCGCTGACCCGCTTACAGGTGGAGCAGTTGATGGCTGGCCGCAAGCAGGCCGCACCCTCCCTCGCTCCGGACCGGCCCAGAGCCAGACCCGCGGTGGCGGCCTCTGTCCAGGCCGCGGCGGAGGAAGAGGACCCGACACCGCCCGGCTATCTGCCCACACCGCCTGCCGCAGCCCCCAACGTACCCCAAAAATTCCTTCCCCTGGCCCTGGACGAGCGGGCGGCTATCCGCCAGCTTGAGGAGGACTCTCCGCGGGCGCTGGATGTCCGCCGGGTGCAGTTGGTTTACGAGCCGGCCCTGGTGGCCGCGGCCAGCGTCCGGTTTGTGGACCGCAAACGCAAGATTGACGAGCAGACCCGGAAAGTGCTGGTCACCCCCGCGCCGGAAGAAGGCGAACCGGTCGATTGGGAGCTGGCCGAATCGCTCCCCATCACCCTGCGCGACCTGGACGAGCGTCCGGCGCGGGTAGATGCCAACCAGGGGCCGTTCTTTGCCCCGATTCCCGGCGGGGTCAATACTGCCCGCGAGCTGAAAAGCATCGAGCGGGACCTGTCGGACTGGCTCTATTACAACAGCCGGATTACTATCAAAGTTCACCCTGACCTGGATGTATTTCAGCGTCCCGGCGAGTCGGAGCGGGCTTTCAAAATCCGGCTCCAACAGGCCGCCCGCGAAAGACGGGATGAGGAGGTCGACAAGCTGGAGAAAAAGTACGACACCCGCATCAGCCGGCTGGAAACGCGACTGCGCAAATACCGCCGCGAGCTGGCCCAGGACGAGGCAGAATACGAAGCCCGCAAGCGGGAAGAAGTATTGAGCCTGGGCGAAAGCGTTGCCAGCTTCTTTTTTGGCCGGCGACGCACCAGCGCGCTCAGCAGCGCGGCTCGCAAACGCCGGATGACCAGCCGGGCCAAGCAGGAAATCGAGGAAACCAAAGAAGAAATCGCCGAGCTGGAAGCCGAAATCGCCGAACTGGAAGAAGAATTAAAGGAACAGGCCGACGAAATCACCCGCAAGTGGGCCGAGACTTTAGATGTTCTGGAAACGGAAGAGATTGGCCCCCGGCGCAGTGACGTGGATATTCAGGTGGTGGCCGTTGGCTGGCTGCCTTCGTGGCGCATCGTCTACGACGACGGACGCGGAGCACACAGCGCCACCATCCCGGCTTATCCCATGCCGGACGTAGAGGAGTAAAAAGAGGGATTTTGCTTATGAACAATAATCCGGCAGTTAACATTATTGCCAAGGCGTTCAAAGTCGATAGAACCGCTCTCACAGTAGCAGATTTGTCGGCGCCAAGTGATGAGA
>RFJV01000675.1 GCA_003694775.1 Chloroflexota bacterium
CCCAAAATCATCGTTCTGCACAACATCCAGTCGATGCTGTTCCGCCGTATCCGCCAGACCTACCCGGCCACCTGGGAGGACCGGCTGTTCTACCGGCCTGAACTGCAGAAAGTCATCCGCTACGAGAAGCAGTTCTATAGCCGCTACAACCTGGCCATTACTGTTTCCGAGGCAGACCGGCAGGCCCTGGGCCAGCTTTGCCCCTCCCTGCCGGCGGAGGTCATTCCCAACGGGGTGGATGTGTCGGAGTTTCAGCCCGCGGCAGGTACCGGAAGGCCGGGCCGGACGCTGATTTACTTTGCCAACTACACCACCGCGCCCAACGCCGATGCCATCCGCTACTTCTGCCGGCAGATTTTCCCGGCCATCCGCGCCCGCCAGCCGGATGTCCGCCTGCGGGTGGTGGGCAACCAGCCGCCGCCCGAACTGGCCCGCTACGAGGGGGTCGAGGTCATCGGTTATGTGCCCGACGTGCGGGCCGCGGTGGCTGCGGCCGATGTGGTGGTAGTGCCCCTGCGGGTCGGCGGAGGAACCCGGCTGAAGATTGTCGAGGCCCTGGCATTGGGGAAGGCGGTCGTCTCTACGTCTGTGGGGGCAGAGGGTCTGGAGGTCACCCCTGGCCGCGACATCCTTATCGCCGACACGCCGGAGGCGTTTGCCGAAGCCACGGTGAGTCTGCTCCAGCAACCGGACCTGCGGGCCAGCCTGGGCCGGAATGGCCGCCGTCTGGCCGAGCAGGTTTACGATTGGGATTTGTTAGCCAGCCGGGTTGACCGCTTGTACCGGCAGGTCGCCCGGAAGCCAGCGATGGCAGGGGCGTGAGAGAATGGATTGGCGGCGTACCTGCAGGATGCTTGTCCCTGCCCCGGCGCGGGCGCAGGTGTGGCGAATGTACGACTACGCCTGCCAGAACTGGCTGGCGACCATCGTTGGCGTGCACACCTCTCAAAAACTCATCGCCCTGACCTTTGACGATGGGCCGCATCCCGCCTTTACCCCGCGTTTGCTGGAACTGCTGGCCCAATACCGGGCGCGGGCTACCTTTTTTATGGTCGGCCAGCACGTTGAGCAGTGGCCCAACCTGGCCCGGCAGGTGGTGCAGGCCGGGCACGAGGCGGGCAACCATACCTTTACCCATTCCCGGCTGGTCGGACGAACTCCGTGGGCGGTGGCTGGGGAACTGCTTCGCTGTAAGCGAGCTATCCGGCGGGCTACCGGCGTGTCGCCCAGGCTGATGCGCCCCCCGGAAGGCAAGCAGGATGTCATAGCCTTTTTGACCGCCCGTTTGCTGGGCTACCGGGTGGTGCACTGGTCGGCCAGCGCTTTCGACTGGCGCGGCGACCCGGCAGAGGTCGTCACCCGGCGGGTGCTGTCCGGGGTGGGGCGGGGGGCTATTGTGTTGATGCACGATGGCGTAACCCCATCGCCGGGGAGGCAAACCGTCGTCTCCCCCGACCGCACACCAACCCTGAAGGCACTGCCCGGTGTTTTGGGCCGAATACGAGAGAAGGGGTACCGGTTTGTTACAGTGTCGGAACTGCTTCACACCGCACCGTTGATTAGAGAAAGCTGGTTTGTTATGTGATGGGTGGAGATAGGGGATTGATAATTCCAAACTCTCCAACTCACTAACTCACTAACTCACTAACTCACGAACTGTTATTTTGGAGTAAATCATTGAAACCAAAAGTAAGCGTAGTGATACCAACCTACAACAGCGCGGCCTACATCACCGCCACCGTTGAAAGCGTGCTGGCCCAGACCTTCACTGATTATGAACTGATTGTGGTGGACGATGGCTCAACCGATGATACCGCCCGGCGGCTTCAGCCGTATATGGGCCGGCTTACCTACATCTACCAGGAAAACAAAAAATATTCCGGGGCCAGGAATGCCGGTCTCCGGGCCGCCACCGGCGAGTACGTGGCCCTGCTGGATTCCGATGACCTGTGGTTGCCGGACAAGCTGGCCCGGCAGGTCGTCGTGATGGATGCTCACCCTGACGTGGTGCTCTGCAACTGCCAGGCGGCTTATATCGACCCGCAGGGCCGGCCCACTCACTTCCGCGGCCAGGTATTCAAAGGCCGTGAAGCCCCAGGAGTGGAGATTTTCGACGCCCTGCCGCGGCTGTTTACCTTTGACCTGATAATAACCACCTCCACGGTGATGATACGCCGGACCGCCCTGGACCAGGTGGGCCTGTTCGATGATACCCACATCCACGGCGAGGACTGGGAGCTGTGGGTGCGGCTGGCCTCTCAGGGCCGGTTTGCCTACCTGCCTGATGCCCTGGCCCAATACCGGGTTTACGGCTGGCAGAAGGTCATCCGGGCCGAATCGCGGGATGAGTGGGTGTCGGACCAGTTCCGCACCATCCAGCGGGCCGCCGACCTCTGGCCCGGCGACCCCGCGGAACGGGACCGTCTCCAGGCCGCGGCCGCGGCGACCGTCTACCGCCGGGCCGCGCTGGCAAATTTCCAGCTCCGACAGGCTGACCGGGGGCAGGTATACCTGGCAAAAGCCATCGAGGCCGACCCCGCTCTGGCGGAGCGGGACCGGCTGGTGGAGATGGCCGTCTCCCGCGGCAGGGAAATTTTCCTGGAAACCGGCCTCTACGACGAGGCCGTCCGGTTTATCCACACCTTCTTTCACGCCTTGCCGCCCGCGGCAGAAATGCACCGCAAGGCCGGGGCACAGGCTATTGCCTGGCTCTATCTGCAGGACGCCGCCGATGCCCGTCAGAATGGAGACCCCCGGACGGCCCGCCGTTTGCTGGCCCGCGGTCTCCGCGCCGCGCCGGCCGTTCTGAAAAACCGCGGGGTGGTTTCTCTGGCTCTGGACCTGTGGCTTGGCCGTACCATTGGCACGGCCCTGCGGCGGGCCGGCAGAAGCCTGGGCCTGCGAAAAGGAGCGGCCAATGCCTGAAGTCAGCGTCATCATCCCCACCTACAACCGGGCCGATATGCTCATCCGGGCCATCGACAGCGTGCTGGAACA
>RFJV01000676.1 GCA_003694775.1 Chloroflexota bacterium
ATGATGTAGCGGCTGACCAGCCGGGTCGCCGCGGCCAGTTCCGGCGACAGCACGGCCACAGCCTGCCGGTAGGACAGGCTGGCGAAGCCGTAGCCCCAACTGCCGGCGGAGAGGCTAATCCAGTCCCCCACCCCGGTGTAGGCCAGGCGGTCGGGCAGGTTGGGGGGGAGGGGGCCACCCCCGCGGCGGGTCACCACGACCTGCACCTGCACCGGTGGGGAATCTGCCGCCGGGGCGCGGCTGAAGCGTCCGGCAGAGAGGCGGGCCGCGTCCAGCACCGCCGGCTGGTTGGCGGTAATCCGGGCCGGCATTCCCAGGGGGGCAAACTCAAAAACGTGCGTTTGCGCATTGTCGCGGCGAGACCAGAAGTCGGGAAAATCTCGGGAATTTTGAATTTTGAGTTTTGAATTTTGAATGTTCAATTGCTTTTCTCGGCAGTAGTTTTGACGATGGCCGTCAGGATGCCGTCCACGAATACAGCACGAATTCCCGAATGGGAGTCCGTCCGCGGCTATCTATTCGTGCATTCGTGAAACATTCGTGGACGGCATTTAACGAAACGTTGCCATCACCGGCAGGTGGTCCGAGGCGGTGCTGACCGCCGGCGGGTCGGACAGGACATCGCAAGTCTGGAGGCGGGCCGCCATCTGCGGGTCGGCAAAGATGTAATCGTACCGGGTGGTGAGGTTGCCGGGCATCCAGGTGAAGCCGTCCTCGTGCGGGTGAAGGGCGCGGTAGCAGTCCACATACCCCGCCCGGAGCAGGCGGGGAACGGCCAGCCGGAACACCAGGCCAAACTGCCACCGCATCAGGCGGCGCATTGGCGGTGGATTGCGGGCCTGCAGAACGCGGTCGCCGGGAGCGATGGCGTTCAGGTCGCCCAGAATCAGGTGGGGGCCGGGCCGGTTCTGCCGGATGACCTGCAGGAGCCGGCCCACCGCCTGCCAGCGGCGAAGCTCGAACGGCAGGAGCAGGTAGGGCAGAAGATGCACCGCGTACACGGTCAGCGGGCCGGAGGGGGTGTCCAGACGGACTTCCAGCGCGGCCTGGGTCAGCGGGGGCGCGGCGTAGACCTTCTGCGCCCGCACCGGAAAGCGGCTCAGCACCGCGATGTGCCGGTCGCCGCTTCCCCTGGCCCAGACGTGCTCCATCTGCAGATGGCCGGCCAGCCGGGCGACCACCTCCGGGTCGTCGGCCTCGGTCAGGGCGGCGATGTCGGCGTTGGCGTAGGCCAGCACGGCCTGGATGGCCTGAAACCGGTCCGCCCCGCCAAAGAAAAGGTTGTAGGTGAGCACACGAAGAGTCATCCGGCGGACAGGTGGGTTTCTATTTTGCGCTTGTGGGTGTTGGCGTTGTACTGCACCAGCTTTGGGCCGAGCCGGTCCCGCAGGTAGCGCAGAGGCCGGATACGGTCGACCAGCCGGGCCGCGGCCCGCTTGAGCCGGCCCTCCCAGTAAAACCCGAACCGCTGGTTAAGCCAGCGCCAGCGCAGAAGCGCGTAGTAGGGGGTCAGCACCCAGTGGCCGCGACTGCGGCCCACGTACAGAATGTCGCTGATGTCCGACATCGCGAACGCCTCGGCCTCACTGACCCAGGGGGTGTTGCCCCGGTTCAGGTCGAACCTGGCCCAGCCCTCCTGCGTGTCGGGCGGGCGGTAGCCGCGCGCCAGCGCGTCGGGCCAGAGCGGCGTGCCGGGGTAGGGCATATAGATAGCAATGGAACAGCGGGCATTGGGGTTGATGCGGCACAGCCGGTCAATCAGCTCAATGGTGACCTGCCGCTCCTGCCGGTTCTCCTCCGGCAGACCGAAGATAAAGCTGAGATTGGCCTCGATGTGCGGGGCGTACTCGGCCAGGTTGCGCACACCCCACTCAATCATTTCTGCCTTCTGGTCCTTGCTGATGGAGTCCAGCACCTTCTGACTGCCGCTCTCCGCGCCAATGTTGACCCACTGGCATCCGGTGCGGTTCATCCACTGCACAAATTCCGGGGTGAGCAACTGCACCCGGACCTGCCCGCTCCACGGCATGTCGACCCGCTCCACCAGCCGCTTCATCGGGCGGGGCCGGCCAAAAAGATAGTCGTCCGCGTAGTCCACCGCGTTGATGCGGTGCGTCTCCTTGAGCCAGTCAATCTGTCCCAGGATGAAGCCCTCGCTGTGCTGTCGCCAGGTGCGCTTCATCACCACCTCGTTGTAGCAGAAACCGCACCGGAAGGGACACCCCCGGCTGATGTAGACCGGCAGGGCGCGGTCGTAGGGGCCGGATTGGAGCAGGTACGGCTCCAGGTCGGGCAGAAGCTCCCAGCGAGGCGAAAAATCGTCCAGGTCGGCGATAAAAGGCCGTTCCGGATTGACCACCGGACGGCCCTGCGCATCCTTCCAGGCCAGGCCAAAAACGCGGCCCCAGTCCTGCCCCTGCCGGAGCTGGTAAGTGAACTCCTGGGCAGTGACTTCCCCCTCGTTGACAATCACAAAATCCACGTACGGCTCCTTGAGCACGTCCGTGGGCATAATGGTGGCGTGCACCCCGCCCCAAACCGTGGGGGTCCCCATCTCATGGACGCGCCGCGTGGCCTCGATGGTAGGCAAAAGCTGGGGGCCGGTGATGGTGCTGAACCCGACCCACAGCGGCCTGGCTCGACGCACCGCGGCCACGAATGCATCCAGTGCGGCCGCGGTCTCGTGCCACACCTCCACCGCCAGCCCGGCCTGCATCAGCGCGTCGGCCACGTACAGAATACCGAACGGCGGGTACATGTCTCGCTCGTTGCGGAAATTTATCAAAAAAACATCGGTCATTGTTACCCCCCCGACTCACTGAAGGATGAAGGATGAAGGATGAAGGATGAAGGAAGAACGACCAACGACGAACGCCCTATCGCCCTATCGCATTATCGCCCTATCGCATTATCGCATTATCGCCCTATCGCATTATCATCCTATCGCCCTCTCCCCCTCCCGCACAATCACCCGGAATCCCGTTCCCTGTGCCCGATAGTCTACACTGGGAATGGTGATACTACAAGCACTGCGGCAGTTG
>RFJV01000123.1 GCA_003694775.1 Chloroflexota bacterium
AGCCGTGCCCGGCATCGGCCAGTGCCTGGGCATACGAGTGGGTTAGCTGTTCCAGATTCTGGGTGAGGAAATTGGCAAACTCGTCCAATAGAACCATTGGCATCTCCATCAGTTATAAAAGAGCAGTCCAAAAAATCGTCTCTCGGCTGGTGACTAGGGGGAAATTCGCTGAAATTCCTCCAGGATTGATGAAGCCAGCCGGGGGCTGATGAGCACTTCGCCTTCCAGCACATTCTGGATGGCGCTGACAATTTTATGATAATTTTCCGGCTCGCTTTTTTCTAAACAGCCGGACGCGCCGGCCTTGACGGCTTCTACCGTGTACCGGTCTTCCGGATTTTCGGTCAGGGCCAGCACCTTGACCCGCTGGTTATGTTCAATGATGGCGGCGATGGCCCGCACAGTATCCAGCACCGGCAGATGCAGGTCGAGCAGGGCAACATCCGGCATAAACTCGCGGCAGGCATCAACCGCCCCTTGCCCGTCGCGGGCAACGGCCACCAGCTTGATATGCGGTTGCTGGTCCAGGTATCGCCCCAGCGACTCGGTAAAGCCGGGGTCGCGGTCGGCTAAGACCACGCGAATGGGCCGGTTCATCCCCGACCTCCCGGATGTCGTTTATGGTATACCGGTACCGGTTCCGCGTCGACAATTTCGCGGCGCCACCAGTCCGGGAAGAAGAGCGGTACGGTCACCCAGGCGTACCAGGCTGTAGCCAGCACCACCACACTGACGCTGAACCAGAGGATACCAAAGTTTTGCCACAATACCGCCATTGTCTGCCCCCTGCGGATTAAATAACAGGATTGCATAAATCCTGTTTTTATTATAATTGAACCAAATTAAATTTTGCAGGGGCAAAAGTACCGACTTACCGGGAGGAATTTTTTGCCTGTTGGTACCGGGAAAGTTTGCCCAAAGGTACTTGTCAGGCCGGTCAGCCGGTATCTACCAGCCCGTCTTTGACGGCCCGGATGGCCGCTTCTGTCCGGTTGTTGACCTGGAGCTTCTGGAAAATAATGGACAGGTAGTTTTTTACCGTTCTTTCAGACAGCCCCAGTTCAACCGCAATATCCTTGTTGCTGGCCCCTTCGGCCACCAGGGTGAGGATGCGCCGTTCCTGGTTGGTCAGGGTCTGGTAGGTGGGTTTGCTTTCTGCTTTGGGTTCGGAAAGCCGCCGGAATTCGTCCAGCAGGCGGGCGGTCAGCTCCGGGCTGATGACTGCCTGCCCCTGGTACACAGTCCGGATGGTGTGGAGCAGTTCTTTGGAGCGCGTATCCTTGAGCAGGTAAGCCTTGGCGCCGGCCTTGAGAGCCTGGAACACGTATTCATCCTGGGGATACATGGTCAGAATGATGACCCCTATGCCGCTGTTTTCGCGCAGAATGGTGCGGGTGGCTTCTACCCCATCGACCACCGGCATATTGATGTCCATCAGAATGACATCCGGCGACAGCTCCGCGGCCCGGCGAATGGCTTCCAGCCCGTCTTCCGCCTCACCGACAATTTCGATTTCCGGCATATCCTCCAGAAGAGAACGCAGGCCCTCGCGGAACAGGGCATGGTCATCGGCCAGCATTACGCGAATTTTGTTCATCCTTTCTCCCTTCCTCTCTATTCCCCCTGGGCCAGCGGTAGACTGGCCTGGATGGTGGTCCCCTCGCCGGGGCGGCTGTGGATGGTCAGGTTGCCGCCCAGGTTAAAGGCCCGTTCCTGCATCGATACCAGCCCCAAACCGGCGCGCTGTCCGCGGGACGCGGTGGGCGGCTGGCCGGTATCAAAACCCTGGCCGTCATCCTGCACGGTCAGCTCCAGCCAGCCCTGGTTATTTACCACCAGCGCCACCTGGATAGTGCGGCAGTTGGCGTGCCGCTGGGCATTCGACAGGGCCTCCTGCAGAATGCGGTACAGGGCGCGTTCCGTGTCCGGCGGCACGTCGACCTGCGGCCCCTGGATGGTGCACCGGGTTTGAATGTTCCACCGCCGGCCAAACTCCTCCACAAACCGCTCCAGGGCATTGAAAATAGACTGCCCCTCCAGGGCCAGCGGGCGCAGGTCGAAAATGTTGCGGCGCAGTTCGTCGATGTTCTGCCGGAGCAACTGCCCGATTTTTTCCAGGTGCGCCTCAATTTTAGACCCTTCTTCCACCATATTCAAACCCCGCTCCACCTGCAGGAGCAGGTAAGCCAGATTTTGGGCAATACCGTCGTGCATATCGCGGGCCAGGCGGGTCCGTTCTTCCACAATGGCAATCTCGCGGGCTTTCTGCAGAAGGCGGGCGTATTCCACGGCCCCGGCAATCTGGTAGGCGATGGTTTCCAGGGTTTCCAGGTCGCTGTCGTCGAAGGCGCCGGCTTCCTGGCTGGAGATGGCGATAACCCCGATGGTTTTCCCTGCCGTCACCAGGGGAGTCATCAGCATCGACTCGGTGCTGGGCGGGAAGCCCGCCGGTGCCGGCGAGGCAAACTCCTCTGCCCGGACGTTCTGCAGGAGCCGCGGCGCGTTCTGCCGGATGACCTGCTCTACCAGGGTATCCGCGGCCAGGGTCAGCACCTCAGTCTGGTTCAGGATGAGCCGCGAGCCGCGCAGGATGCCGATATCGACGCGCACATCGCCGACCGTTTCGGTGGTGAAAATCTGGGCAATATCGCGGCGGGCCACCGGAATCAGCTCGCTGACCTCCAGCCCCTGGCTGGCAATCTGGCTGATTTTCTTGATGGCCTGCAGTCGCTGGTTCCGGGCGGCGATGGTGCGTTCCAGGGTGTTGGAGTAGGTGTCCAGGCCGCGGTACAGCCAGGCATTGCGCACCGCTGCCCCGGCGTGGTTTGCCAGACTGCTCAGGGTCCACACGTCGTGGTCGCTGAAGCCGCCGGGAGTTTCTGTGGCCGCGCAGATGACCGCCTCTATTTGCGACCCGACAAACAGGGGCACCGCCAGCACCGACCGCACCGCCAGCCCTTCGATAGCCGGGAGGTAAGTGGTGCTGGCCGTGTTGTTGACAAGCAGAGGCAGGCCGCTGGCTATCACCCGTCCCAGCAGACCGCTGTCGATGGAATGCCGGAGAGGCCGGCTGTCCGGGGTATCCGCTTTCAGACCGTACATCGCTTTGCAGGTCAGCCGGGAGCGGGTTTCGTCCACTTCCCAGATGGATACCCAGGCATAGTTCAGCCGTTCGTAGATGGCGCGGGCCAGGGCGTCGAACAGGTCGTTCACGTCCAGCAGGGTGCTGATTTCCTGCCCTACCTCGTTTATCAGTTTGAGGCGGGTGGCCTGTTCCTCCCACGATTGGAAAAGCTGGGCATTTTCCACGGCAATGGCAATCTGGTAGGCCAGGGTAAACAGGTAGCGGGCGTCGGCTTCGGTAAAGGCGTGGGGTTTGTTTTTGTCCAGGGTCAGCACGCCCACCACCCGGCCCTTGCTGATGAGCGGCACACCCAGCCAGGAGCGGACATGCGCCAGCTCCGGACGCGGCTCCCAGTAGTCGCTGGTCGACACATCGGCGATGATGAGCGGCAGTTTATTGGCGACCACCTGCCAGGCCGAATTTTTGGGGTTGCGGGGGTAGGAGTTCATCCCGCGGCGAAAACCGGACAGACCGCGCGAGGCCGCGGCTTCCAGCACGTCGCCCTTCAGCAGAAACAGGGTCGCGCTGTCGAAGTCGATGGTTTTGTGAATCTGGGCCAGGATTTCATCCATCAGGTGCTCCAGGTCCAGGCTGGCCCCAATGAGCGCACTGATGGTGTTGATGGACGCCAGCCGGCGGTTGGCCTGGTTGAGCGCGGCTATCTGGGCGGAAAAGTAGGCCACGCTGGCCGGATGGGTCAGGTCTACAGGGAGAGTGTCGGTGGGCGGCGGGGGAAGCAGGGCCTGGACGCGGCCCAGCAGGGTTTCCGGCGACGCGGGCAGGGGAACCACATCATCTGCCGGCGGCGGTTTGGCCCCGGATGCCGGCGCCAGGGCCAGGATGGGGGTTTGGGGCATAAACATCTTCAGCCGGCTGAACAGCTCCGCCGCGTTGGTATCGGGCAGGTGGGGGGTCAGAATAATCAGGTCCGGCTGAAGCATGGCGCAGTACTGCACCGCGGTGGAACCGTCTGCCGCCTGCACCAGGGTGTGCTCCGGCTCCAGCAGGGCTTGCAGGTTCTGCTGGGCGGTTTCATCCGGGTCAATATACAGGATGGTCGCCATTGCTCCGGTCCCCTAACTTTCCAACACCGTAACTGTTCAGCCATCCACGAATTTTTCACGAATACGCGAATAGCGAATAGCCGGCAGTGGGTCCAGCGTTAAAAATGCCAGGCTGAACGATGTTTTGTCGTTGGTCGTTCGTCGTTCGTCGTTCGTCGTTGGTCGTTCGTCGTTCGTCTCCCTGTCCCTCTCTCGCCCTCTCGCAATATCGCCCTATCGCATTATCGCAATATCGCCCTCTCGCCCTCTCGCCCTATTGCAATATCGCAATATCGCAATATCGCATTATCATCCTATCGCATTATCGCAATATTTTCATCCTCGTTGTCGCCCCGCCAGAGACGGTC
>RFJV01000677.1 GCA_003694775.1 Chloroflexota bacterium
AGAAGGTTGCGGGTCCCTTTGCTGAAGCGGAGACTAACTCCGGACAATCCGGTACGGTGGCCTTTCTGGACAAATTCCAGCAAGGCCGTCCGGGCCTCGGCAGACAGGCCGGCGGCATTTTGCTGTTCAAAGGTATCATCGAAGGTCTGGGGATTTTTGACGCCCCGTCCGGCTTTTGGCCGGACAAGAATCCCCCCCGGCTCGACCATCCTGACCTCCATTGCTATTCTGAGCTGAAACCGTACCCCCGTTCTGCTCCGCTCCATCGCGTAGTAGCGGTACGCGGTCCCAAACGGCTTCATCGCAAATCGCCGTCCCTGGTGTTCTCCGCCGTACCAGACCGCCATCTTGTGTTCGGCCTCGTTGAGCGGCTGAAGGCCCAAAGTCTGGGCCAGACGTTCGCCTGCCCGGCGGGAACGCACGATATGCCGGATTTGCCAGCCCGCGCCCACCACTGCCAGGAATATCGGCCCCAGACAGACCAGGGCCATAAACAACCCGCCGAACAGGTCCCGCAAGTTGCGGTTATCCAGATTCTGGATGCCCATATAAATCAGGGCAATTACCCACGGGCAGATACAGACAAAAATGACAAACCCAATCAGGCTGATAGCAACGGTTTTTTTATCCACGTTTTTCTCCTTAGGGGGACGTGCTGGGGAACGGATTGTTTTTTGACCTGCTGGTCAGGATGAATACACTGGTAACATCAGGCGGGGACGCCTGCCCTTTATATGGGGTTGCAGAGTATTGACAGCATCTTATGAAAGTATATAGCGTCGGAACGTGGTGGTCAACCGCCTGGGCTGATTTACCACCGGTATTCCGGTAATTTTAAGGTGAGGTGTCATGACCCGGCTCACTATTCTTTACTGTCACGGTTTTGCTTCTTCCGCCCACGGCGTCAAAGCCGGCTTTCTGCGCCGTCAGATGGCAGACAGGCCGGAAGTGGATTTCCGGGCCGTGGAGTTCAACCCCACCCCGCGGGACTTTGAGTACCTGACCGTTACCGGTCTGGTCAACCGGCTCCGCCAGTACGTGGTGGACCATCATCCGTCCGACCTGCGGCTTATCGGCAGTTCTCTGGGCGCGCTGGTCGCCCTGAATTATGCCCACCGTTTTGGCGGTGTGGACCGGTTGCTCCTTTTGGCGCCGGCCCTGGCCTACCGCCGGCATCTTCTGCTCTCTGCCGGGGAACTGGCTCGCTGGGAAACTGAGGGTGTACTGTACGTGGAGCACTACGGCTTTGAAACCACTCTGCCCCTCCGTTTTGACTTCCACCGCGATGCTTTGCAGTACACCACCAGTCCGCCGCCGCCCGCATCGGTGCGAATTCTGCACGGTCGCGGCGACGAGGTGATACCCATCGACGAAAGCCGGCGCTATGCCGCCGCCTATCCCGACCGGGTGGCGCTGGTCGAACTGGACGCCGACCACGGACTGACCGGCTGTCTGGAGGCCCTCTGGGAGAATGTGCAGGAATTTTTATTGTAGAGGGAAAGCGGTTTATGGTTTTTTAATGTTTGTCCCCTATAGTGGAGATTGGAGATTGGAAATCTAACTCCCCAACTTCCCAACTCCCTAACTCTCTAACTCTCTAACTCCCTAACTCTTTAACTCTTTAACTCTTTAACTCCCCAACTATTTCACGAGGAGGCAGTATGAGCCAGCAAAAAGTCATCAAGTCCGATGCTGAATGGAAGGCGCAGTTAACGCCGGAGCAGTACTACGTGACCCGGAAAAAGGGAACAGAACGCCCCTTTACCGGCGAGTATTACAACTGCAAGGAGC
>RFJV01000678.1 GCA_003694775.1 Chloroflexota bacterium
ACCCTACGGAACGCAACTTCCGGTCGTTCGCCAAATGCCTCTGCTATGGCCGCGCATAAATCCCAGGATATTTTTTTTCTTCCCTTCAATACATTAGAAATATGTGGCTGAGAAAAATTAGACCGCCGGCTTAATTCCATTAAGGTCCAACCACGTTTTTGCCTTTCGTCATTTACCTAATTGCGAAAATTTCGTAGAATCTCATCCATTTTATTTTTAGATGACATTTTTGTCCCCCAGGATGTTGACAAAAGTAACTTTTTGTAATAAAATCATTTCTACAGAAATATTTAGGTGAACAAAAAAATGGCCAACCACACAAAACTTACGAAAGTGGTAAGTATCAGAATGGCTCCCAGCTTGTACCAAGCTGTGGAAAAGCGCGCAGACGAATTGCATATGCGGCTTCAGGACGTGGTGCGCCTGGCGCTCGCTGAATTTGCTGCTGGGCGTGATATTTTTTTCGCCCCGGCGAGTGACAGGAAAACGGAAGTAGACTAGAAAAACAAGAGGGACGCGTCTCGCGTCCCTCTTATGCATCACGAGTATGGAGGTCGTTATCGAGGAACCGGAGCCGCTACAACAAATAAATAAATATGTCGTAAGGGCCAAAAGTACCCCCGGCAGGAATCGAACCTGCGCACATGGCTCCGGAGGCCATTTGCGAATCAGCCCAAAACACCCCCATATCGACTGTGTCGTTCAGATAATTCCTCATCAGACCAGCGGGCATAGAATTTATGAGTCGTCTCATAATTCGAATGCCCCAGGATTTCACTCACCGTCCCCAAATCAGCACCGTTTTGCAATAGCCGCCGGGCCAGGGCGTGCCGGAAACTGTGCGGGTTGAAGCGTTTAACGCCGGCTTTACAGGCCAATCGCTCCAGAATCCGGTAAACACCAGACGGAGTTAGCGGACCACGTTTCCCCATAAAAACGCGGTCCACTCCCCCGTCTGGGCGTTCATTCAGCCACGCCTCAATGGCCTGAACCGTAGCCACCCCAAAGTAGACATAGCGCGTTTTTTGCCCTTTTTCTCGAACCAGCGCTCTTTGTTGATTCAGGTCCAGGTCGGCCAGCCGGAGTGAAACCAGTCCGCCAACCCGGCAACCGGTCTCGGCCAGGAAGCGCAGGATGGCGTAATCACGGACAGAGCCGCTTTTGGCGCAGTGCAGCATCTTCTCTAAATCGCTCTCCGAAATCGCTTTGGGCGGCTCGCCACGGGGTAGCCGCGGAAGGTTGAGCCGCTGGGCAGGGGATTCCTCCAGATACCCCTCCTCAACCAGCCAGCGAAAAAACCTTTTGACCTGACGGACATCCCGATGGACGGTGTAAACCGATAAGCCGGAATTCTTTATTACAACTAGCCACCGGCGCAAGTTGGCGATTGTAATTGATTCCAGGGCAACATCGCCCAGGAAATCGAGCAGTTTGTTGAGCGTATAGCGATAGAGTTTCCTGGTACCGGCAGACGCATCACTTGCGAGGAAGAGGTCAAATTCCAGAATTACGTCAGATAATCTTTTGCCCGTAGCCTGAGATTTTTCTACGAGCCGTAGCGCAGGTAGCATTCTGTCCCTCCTATGACAGTGTAGCATAAACAAGAATTAATGATGATGAATTCAAATTAATCAAGTTAAAGGAGGCGATATGTCCTTAATAATTGCCCTGCTGTTCATTGCCATCGTTCTGCTGGTCTTCGGCATCGGCTACGCCGTTCTCATCTACTACCGCCCCTTTGCTCCTGGCTGGACCTGGGCCAGCGTGGTCATTGGCGATGCCTTCACCGATGTCGGCACATCCGTGGCTCTGATGGTCACCCTGGCCGCGTTGGGTCTGCTCGACCTGTGGTGGCTGGCCCTGTATCCCTTTGCCGCCCACCTGCTCACCGGCCTGCCGATGATTATCTTCCAGAATAAAAAGCGGCTGGACCAGGCCCGCCGCAACGGCAAAATAGAAAAGGAGCTGAACTGATGGGAACCATACAGCCCTGGCCGGAAAAGGCCCGGCCCCTGCGGAAAATCATTGTCGATGAACAGGAACACATCTCGGCCATCCTTGAGGTGTGTCTGGCCGAGGGGATGGAAGACCAGAACTACAACCTGGTTGACCTGCTCCTGCCAAAAATTCGGCCCCGGGCCGAGCGCATCAAGGAGACCTGTAAGGAAATCGCCCATCTCATTCCCCGGCGCGGACGCACCCCCAAGTGGGGAGAAATTGCCCTGGACATCAACGCCCACAGCCGGCAGATACTGCGCTGTCTGGACCTCATCAAGCAGGAATCCCGCCACAACCGGTACATCACCGTGGCCCATCTGCTGAATCTGGCCCTCAAGCACAGCCGGGCCATTGCCGACCGGCTGGACGACCTGCCGTACAACGACGTTTATGACATCGATATTCCGGAGGTCTGGTATGAAGCGTTCGGTGGCGATGAGTAAGGAGTACCAGGCCATCTACCGGCTGGTGGTGGCCATCGATGACCACCTGGCCCGCGGCGACCGTCATTTCTACCGCCGGAACGGGGAACGCCTGGACCATCTGGACCAGGTCGTCCGGGCCATTATGGAAGATGAACTTCAGACAAGGAGACCACGATGAACGCTGGCGAAGTATGGCGCCAGGCCCTGGGACAGCTTCAGTACCAGGTACCCCAGGCCACTTTCGACACCTGGATAAAGAACACCTATCCGGTCCGGGATGAACCGGTCAACGGCCGGCTGACCATTGGCGTACCGGACCGGCCGGCCAGGGAATGGCTGGAAAATCGGCTCTACCACATCATTCAGCGCACCGTGTCCGGGGTGCTGGGCCGGGAGGTTGACCTGGAATTTGTGGTGGCCCAGGCGGAGCGCCAGGTAGTGGAGGAAGAGGCCGCCCCTGCTCCGCCGCCTGCCGTCTCGCCGGGGCTTGCGGTGGCCCAGGCGGATTACTACAGCGCCCATTTTGCCCGCGGCGGGGCCGGCTTTGCGATGGTCAGCCACTACGAGCGAATGTTCTGGATGCCCTATCTGGGCAAGGCTTACGACCTGTACACCCTGCTGGCCAACCACAACCGGGACTCGGTCAAAAAGGTGGAGCATCGCTGGACCGAACCGGAGCGATTTTCGTACCGCAAACTGCAAAAACAGCTCAACTATACCCACACTCGTGTTATCTCCGGATTCATTTACGAATGTCCACATTCAAGACGCTGGATTGAGACTACAGGCGAACAAATCCCGGATAATGAATGCTGTCGCCTGGCCGGGGCCAGGGTCAGGGTGGACCGGGAGAATCGGCGGCGCTGCGTCTACTGGCGACCCGGTCTGCTGGAACAGCTCTATGCCGAGGGGCTGGTGGCGGTGGAAGAGGTCAAATCCCCGTCGCGGCGGGCCATCCGGGCCCACGTGCTCAAAATCCAGACCTGGCGGCTCCTGCCGGTGCTGACGCCGGCCCAGGTGTCCACGCTTAATGTTGACCTGCAGGACGAGCACAGCCGCTGGGTGCGGGATTTCGGGCAGTTGGTGGGGCTGGAGAGCGTATCTCACTGGGAGCAAATCACGGAGCAGACTCTGGTCCCGCTGATGGAAGGATACCGGGAATACCGCCAGCTCCACGGGCCTTACCAGCCGGACAGCCAGTTCCTGCAGTTACCGTACCGATTTTGCGACACGGTGTCGCAATTGGGAGCGGAATGCGACACGGTGTCGCAATTGGGAGCGGAATGCGACACGGTGTCGCAATTGGGAGCGGAATGCGACACGGTGTCGCAA
>RFJV01000679.1 GCA_003694775.1 Chloroflexota bacterium
GCCCAGAGCGACCCGGCGCTCTCGCAGATACTCCATCTCCGGGCTGTCATCCGGAGGCCGGTAGAAGGGGGTTTCGTGCAAATCCTCGTCGGAAATGGGGATGCCAAATCGACTGCGGAACTCGCGCAGTTCTTCTTCGTTCAGCTTCTTCTGCTGGTGGGTGATATTCTTGCCCTCGCCGGCTTCACCCAGTCCGTATCCCTTGATGGTCCGGGCCAGGATAACGGTGGGGGAACCGGTATGCTCCACCGCGGCCTTGTACGCGGCGTACACCTTTTCCGGGTCGTGCCCGCCCAGCCGGAGCTTGCGAATCTGCTCGTCGGTGAGATGCTCCACCATTTTGAGGAGGCGGCGGTCCACGCCAAAGAAGTTCTGGCGGATGTAGGCCCCGCTCTCCACAATGTAGCGCTGGGCCTGCCCGTCGACCAGCCCTTCCATCCGTTTTGCCAGCAGGCCCTCGTGGTCTTTTGCCAGCAGGGGGTCCCAATCGCTTCCCCAGACTACCTTGATGACGTTCCAGCCGGCACCGCGGAAAATGCGCTCCAGCTCCTGGATAATCTGCCCGTTGCCGCGCACCGGCCCGTCGAGGCGCTGGAGGTTGCAGTTGATGACGAAAATCAGGTTGTCCAGCTTTTCGCGGGCCGCCAGGCCAATCGCGCCCAGCGCCTCCGGCTCGTCGGTTTCCCCATCGCCCAGAAAGGCCCAGACTTTGGCATCGGTGCGGGGGATGAGACCCCGGTCTTCCAGGTAGCGCTGGAAGCGGGCCTGGTAAATCGCCATAATCGGCCCCAGGCCCATCGAAACGGTAGGGAACTGCCAGAAATTGGGCATCAACCAGGGATGGGGGTAGGAAGACAGGCCGCCGCCGGGCTGAAGCTCGCGGCGGAAGTTACGGAGCTGTTCTTCGCTGAGGCGGCCTTCCAGGTAGGCGCGGGCATAAATGCCGGGCGAGGCGTGTCCCTGGAAGAAGATGATGTCGCCGGGGTGGGGGGCGGTGCGCCCGCGGAAGAAATGGTTGAAGCCAACTTCGTACAGGGTGGCGGCAGAGGCATAGGTAGAGATATGCCCGCCGATGCCCGGATTTTCCCGGTTGGCCCGGACCACCATCGCCATAGCGTTCCAGCGGATGATGCTCTTGATACGGCGCTCAATCTCCCGGTTGCCGGGGAAGCGGGCCTGCTCGTGCACCGGGATGGTGTTCATATAGGGCGTATTGGCCGAAAACGGCAGGGACACGCCTGCGCCGTAGGCGTAATCCTGAAGCTGTTGCAGAAGTTCCCGGACCCGGTCCGGGCCGCGGTGGTTGAGCACATAGTTGAGCGATTCCAGCCACTCGCGGGTCTCCACGGTATCCGGGTCGGCAAAATCGGCAGAAGTGGGTATCAGTTCGTCCATAGTAAACCTCACCGGGTGCTGTCTGACAGAGATAGGGCCGTGTCGGCGGCCAGTTCAACAGATTCTTCGGCTTCCTCTCGCCACAGTTTATCCTGACCCGCAATGCGGTCGATGTAGAGGATGCCGTCCAGATGGTCCATTTCGTGCTGGAAAATACGGGCCAGCAGACCATCGACGCGGTACTTGTGCCGGCGGCCCTGCAGGTCCTGCGCTCGGACTTCCACCCAGGCCGGACGGGCCACCAGTCCCCGCCAGCCGGGGATGGAGAGACAGCCTTCCTCACCTTCTACCAGTTCCGCCGCGGCGCGGGTAATTTTGGGGTTGACCAGAATGTACGTTTTGCCGCTCTGGGGATGGGGCGAGCCGCCGTTGTCGCGGTCGGCGGGGATTTCGGCCACAAAAATGCGCAGGAGAACGCCAATCTGCGGCCCGGCCAGGCCCACGCCCTGGTAATGGCGCATCGTATCCAGCATGTCCTGGGCTAACTGCTTCAATTCGGGGGTAAACCGGGTGACGGTTTTGGCCTTCTGGCGCAGACGCGGGTCGCCAAGAAGAACCACGGTACGTTCAGGCATCATAAACTCCGGGGATTATAAAGGTACACAGGCATGATAACCTGCCGGGGAAGGGCTGTCAAGATGCAAACGGCGGCAGGGTGTGTTTCAGTTTGGGGCGAACTTCGTATCTCAGCCGTGTCTGGAACATTCACCCAGCAACGCATATTTCACCGCAGAGACGCGGAGTCCGCAGAGAAAAAATTTTGCTGTCACTCTGCGCGCTCTGTACCTCTGCGGTGCATAAATCATTCGTCTTTCTTTCTGGCAAGGGGTCGTACATTCGTGTATTCGTGAAGAAAATTCGTGGACGGCTCTGCTTACAAAAAAAGCAACGCATCCAGTGCAAACCTATCACTTAATTTTTTAATAAATCATTTACAAAAAGATATTGACTTTTTTACAAATACGTGCTAATATTGACTGTATACCGTCCTGGATAAGCGGTTAAATCATTTCTTTAGTAAATTTTTTAGTAGTTGTCTTTCTTCACGGGTTCAACGCCCTACCAGGAAACTGCTGTATTCGATTGAAATTGGGGATTGGTGATTGGAGGTTGGAGATTAATCCTCCAACTCTTTAACTTCTAAACTCACTAACTCTTAAACTCACAAACTATCCAACTCTCTAACTCACCAACTCCCTAACTCACCAACTAACTGATGGAAACCAAAAACAGCTCTTCCAACCGGGTAACCATTGCTGACATTGCCCGCGAGAGCGGTGTCTCTCCGGCGACAGTGTCGCTGGTTCTGCGAGACAAACCGGGGGTCAGCGACGAAACCCGCCAGCGGGTGCTGGACTGTGCCCAGGCGTTGGGGTACATTTTTGTGCCCTCGGTGCAGAGCCAGACCGCCTTAAGTGTCTCCACCATTGGCCTGGTCATCAAAGTCCGCCCCGACGACGACCCTCTGACCAACAGCTTCTACGCGCCGGTCATTGCCGGTATCGAAGCCGTTTGCCGGCAGTACCGGCTGAACATGCTCTACGCCACCATGCCGGTTGATGCGCACAACACCCCGCTCGACCTGCCGCCCATGCTGACCGACCAGCCCCCCGACGGCCTTCTGCTGGTTGGGATGCAGTTGCCCCAGGCTTTCCTGGAAATCCTGCAAAGACAGAAACTGCCCGTAGTGCTGGTAGATGCCTACGCGCCCGGCGACCCCTACGACGCGGTCATCACCGCCAACGCGGAAGGGGCCTACCGGGCCGTGTCCTACCTGATTGAACAGGGGCACCGGCACATCGCCATCCTGGGCAGTCAGCCGGATGCCTATCCCAGCGTGCAGGAACGCCGGCAGGGCTACCTGAAAGCCATCCAGGAGCACGGCCTGACCCCCTACTTTGCCGACTGCGACCTCTGGCCCGATGCGGCCCGGCCCGCCGCGGAACAGCTTCTGCAGGAGCATCCGCACATTACCGCGGTCTTTAGCTGTAACGATGAAACTGCCATTGCCGCCATGCAGGTCGCCCGGCAGGCTGGCCGGCAGGTTCCAGAAGAGCTGTCGGTGATAGGGTTCGACAACATCGCCCTGGCCCAGCACGTCTCGCCCCCGCTGACAACAATGCGGGTAGACAAACTGGGCATGGGACGCCTGGCCGCGCAACTGCTGGTCAACCGAATTGAATTTCCACAAGCCGGCCTTGTTCGGGCCGTCATCCAACCGGAGCTGATTGAACGAGATTCTGTGTGCCGCAGTACAAAATGATGGAGAGATTGGAGATTAGGAGATTAGGAGATTGATGTTTGGATATGAATACCAACTCTCCAACTCCCTAACTCTCCAACTCACAAACTCACAAACTCA
>RFJV01000680.1 GCA_003694775.1 Chloroflexota bacterium
CCGATTAGCTCCGAAATTTCGGTCATCTGGATGTGGAGCTTTTCCTTGACCAGGTCCTTCAGACCGTGCCGTGCCCCCTCGGCGTTGTTGCCCAGCCAGGAAGCAATCATCGTATCGAAGATGGGAGGAGCAATGGGCAGGCCGTGCCGCTCCAGCACGGTCATATCGAACTTGGCGTTGTGCATATATTTGGTGATGGCCGGGTCCTGCAGGATGGGGGCCAGTTCGGCCTGCACCGCCGGCAGGTCGAGCTGAACCGGCTCAGCCGCGGGCGGAGTGTCAACCAAATCGAACAGGGTTTTCTGGCCGCCCATCGGGGCCGGCTGACCGTGGGTCAGGGGGATGTAGCAGCCCTCGCCAACCGTGTGGGTAATGGCTATGCCGACCAGCCGCGCCCGTACCTCGTCGGTGCTGTCGGTTTCCACGTCTACGGCCAGGGTATCGCTCTGGCGGAGTTTGGCCGCCAGTTCGACCAGCTTCTGCGGCGTGTCGACCGTGTAATACTGACCATCCGGAGCGGTGGCCTGCTTTGCCCGCGCCGGCTTGATGGAGGCCACCTCACGCGGGGACTTGTTCGGCGGCGCGCCGGGGATGCGGTTGAAAATGGTGTTGAACTCCAGCTCCACAAACAGATTGGCAACTTCTACCAGGTCGAAGTCGCGGGTTCTGCCGGCCTCGATGTTCAGGGTGATGCCCGGCACGTCGGTCACAATGCGGCCCAGTTCGCGCGACAGAAAAGCCTGCTCCCGCTCGGCTTCCAGTTTGGCCCGCACACTTTTGGAGATTTTGTCCAGGTTGTCGTACACCCCCTCCAGGGTGTGGAACTGCTGAATCAGCTTGACGCCGGTCTTTTCGCCAATCCCCTTGACGCCGGGAATGTTGTCGCTGGTGTCTCCGACCAGTCCTTTCAGCTCGATAAGCTGTTTGGGCATAAGCCCGTACCGTTTCTGCACCGCGGCCTCATCGTACAGCTCGCGGTCGGCAAAGCGGCGTCCGGAAATTATCACGTTGACCTGCGGGCCGACAAGCTGGAACGCGTCCCGGTCGCCGGTGACGATGAGTGCCCGGATACCCTGAGCCGCGGCCTGCGCCGACAGAGTGCCCAGCAGGTCATCGGCCTCGTAGCCGTCTTTGGTAAAGACGGGCATATTGAAGGCCCGCACAAGCTGTTCGATGCGCTCAATCTGGCCGCGCAGGTCGTCGGGCATTTTTTCGCGGGTGGCCTTGTAGTGGGGGTACATCTGGTGGCGGAAGGTATCGCCCCGGTCGAAGGTAACGATGAAGTAATCGGGGTCGTATTCGTGCCATACGGCCAGAAGCATATTGGTGAAGCCGTAGACAGCGTGGGTCGGCTCGCCGGCAGAGGTGCTGAAAGTGGCCGGCATACCGAAGTAGGCCCGGTAAGCCAGGGCGTGACCGTCAATCAATACCAGCGTGGGATTTTTTTGGGTCATCCGTTACGCTCCGACAGTTTGGGAGTTTATGAGTTTATGAGTTTGGGAGTGTGGGAGTGTGGGAGTTGATGTGGGACGAACAATTCATCATTCAAAACTCAAAATTCAACATTTCAAAACCACAGGGCATAGTAATACACCACCACACTGACAAACAGCAGGCTGTCGATTCTGTCCAGAAAACCGCCGTGGCCGGGCAGGAGATTGGACGAATCCTTCACCCCCACATCCCGCTTCATCATCGAGATTGACAGGTCGCCAAAGAGGGCCACGATGGGCACGATGGCCCCGATGACCAGCGCCGAACTCCAGCCGATGGGAAAAACCGCGGCCACCAGGCCCGCGCCGAGCAGGCCGCCCACTACGCCTCCGGCCAACCCCTCCCACGTCTTTTTGGGGCTGTGCCGGGGCCAGAGCTTGTGCCGTCCCACGGCGCGTCCCACAAAATAGGCAAAGGTATCTGCCCCCCACGTTGCCAGCAGAGCCAGCCACACCCAGGCCAGCCCGTCCGACAGGCCGCGCAAAGCGACCAGATGGCCCATTCCCCAGCCGATGTACAGACCGCCGGCAACGGTCAGTGCCCAGTCTGCGGTGGGAGTGCGGCTCACCCGGAACAACTGCCAGGCCAGCGAGAACAGCAGGCCGGCGGTGAGTATCAGGCTCAGCAGGCGCAAGCCGGGCCGGTAGCCGTCGAACACCAGCAGGGCAATCAGGCCCATTGTAAAAAAGGGGGTCGTCTGGTAGCCCCCCTTTTTCATCATCTCGCCAAATTCCCAGCCAGCGACCAGGGCAAAAGCCAGCACCCCGGCAAAAAACCA
>RFJV01000681.1 GCA_003694775.1 Chloroflexota bacterium
CGGCTACTGCACCACCTGCACCCCCCGCAGAATCAGCGCGCCGAGGTTGTCCTCCTCGGCCCGTCCGGGGTCCAGAATCGGCAGGCGAATGCGGGTTTGCGGGTTCAAAAACCCCACCCGCACCTGGTAATCTCCGGCGATGGTGGTCGGCGGGATGGGGAGCCGGTAGGGGTCAACAATCACTTCACCGATGTTCCAGGTGGAGGTGGGACGGGTGCCGCCCAGCGGCGGCCCTTCGACCTGGGAGACAATACCGCCCTGGGGGGTGGTCAGGTAAACAAAGAGATGGTAAGCCTCCGCCGGAGGGGTAGTAGCCTGCCAGAAAAAAGTCAGGTCGATGGCTTCACCGGGCCGGAACTGGAGCCGGGGAATCTCGTAAGCGGTCAGCAGAATCTGCCCGCCAAAATTGGCTCCCACCTGTATTCTGGCCCCACTGCTGACCACCAGCGTTACCAGCGTCTGGTTGGCGACCAGCGACCCCGGCGGCGGGTCCTGAGAAATCACCGTACCGGGACGCTCCACACTCCATTCCTCGTACCGCTGGACCACCAGCCCGGCCTCAGACAGCCGCCTTTCGGCCTCTTCCACCGCCACTCCCGACAGGTCGGGCAGTTCAATCAGCGGCGGCCCCTGGCTCAGCACCACGCCCACGGCACTGCCGGCCTCCACCGCGGCGCCGGCAGGGATAGTCTGGCTGATAACCGTAAATACCGGATAGGAGGGGTGCGGTGCTTCTCCCACGATGGTCATCGTCAGGCCCAGGTCGTCCAGACCGGCCCGCGCCCGGTCGGCATCGACGCCTACAATATCGGGGACGCGCACCTGCCCCGGCTGAAGCTCCGGCAGGGGTGTCGGCACGGCCAAACTGCCCAGCCACAGCGGCGCGTAAGCGTTGTACACGGCCACAAACAGGGGAATAAGCCCCATCACGGCAATGACGGCAATCAGCCCCAGGAGCCAGAGGGTCACATCAAAACCGCCCTCCGCCGTGGCCGCTTCTGCGGCAGTCGGGCGCCGGCGAGCGGCGGGTCGACCGGCCGCGGTTGACCCGACCGGCGGCGGTTGGGGTGGCTGGTAGCCGGTCATACTCAAACTGCCCTGCCGGTACATTATCAGGGCCTCGCGCATATGGTCCGCGGTGATAAAGCGCTCGTTGGGATTCTTGGCCATTGCCGCGTCTACGATGCGGGCCAGCGGCTCCGGGATGGACGGGTCGATGCGGTCAACCGGAATGTGCGGCTCGTACAACTGCTTGCGAGCCACGTCCTGGTCATCAACCCCAACAAAAGGAACCCGCCCGGTCAGCATCTCGTACAGGATAATGCCGATGGCGTACACGTCGGTGGCCGGCAGAACCCGGTCGCCGGCGGCCTGTTCCGGGGCAAAGTAAGCCGGTGTTCCCCAGACCACTTCGCCTTCGTCCATGGCACTTTCGCCGAGGGCGCGGGCCAGGCCAAAATCGGTCACTTTGGCAGTCCTGCCGGCGGTGACCAGAATGTTGCCGGGCTTCAAGTCGCCGTGCACCAGGCCGGCCCGGTGGGCCGTACCGACCGCGGTGCAAATCTGGATGGCAAACTCCACGGCCTGGTCTACCGGCAGTTTGCCCTTTTCGTGGATGAGCGTCCGCAGGTCGGAGCCGGGGATGTACTCCAGGACAATGTAAGGCCGGTGCTGGTGCTGTCCAAAATCGTACACCGCGACAATGTACGGATTGCTCAACCGGGCGGCACTTTGGGCCTCGCGGTGAAAGTTCACCAGAAAATTGGGGTTGCGGGTGTATTCGCGGCGGAGCACTTTTACCGCCACCACCCGCCCCAAAGACATATCCTGGGCCTTGAACACTTCCGCCAGGCCGCCCTCGCCGATTTTTTTGTACAACCGGTAACGGTCGTTGAAGATAACGGGGAGTTCCATAGTGCAGGCAAGTTTTCTCAGGTGTCGGCAGGTTTGTGTGCCGCGGCTTTATTTTACCCGATAACAGGGCCGGAAACAAGCCCGCCTGTTCCGTTTGGCAGAATTCCCGTTTTGACATCCACCGCAGTTTTCCCTACAATCATTTGGGGATTGGGGGTTGGAGATTAGAGATTAGAGATTAGAGATTGGAGATTGGAGGCTGGACATTGGACATTTACCTGGACCACGCGGCCTCAACGCCGGTTGACCCGCGGGTCATCGAAGTGATGATGCCGTATTTCAACCAGATTTACGGCAATGCGTCTGGCCTGCACCGGCAGGCCCGGGCCAGCGCCCGCGCCCTGGACCAGGCCCGCCAGACCGTGGCCGATATTCTGAACTGCACGCCGGGGGAGATTGTCTTTACCGCCTGCGGCACCGAAAGCGATAACATCGCCATCCGGGGGGTGGCCTGGGCACAGAAGCTGGCCGGGAAGGGAAACCACATCATCACCACCCCCATCGAGCACCACGCGGTCGGCCATACCATCGACCAGCTCTGCGACAGGTTCGGCTTTGAGCAGACCGTGGTCCCGGTTGACCGGTACGGCCTGGTAGACCCGGCAGACGTGGCCGCGGCCATCCGCCCCGATACCATTCTCATCAGCGTGATGTATGCCAACAACGAGGTGGGCACGGTTCTGCCCATCGCCGAAATCGGCGCGCTGGCCCGCGAGCGGGGCATCCCCTTCCATACCGACGCGGTTCAGGCCGCCGGCTACGAGCCGCTGGATGTCCAGGCTTTGCAGGTCGACCTGCTGGCAGTTTCCGGGCACAAAATCTATGCCCCCAAAGGGGTGGGAATTCTGTACGTCCGCCGGGGCACGCCCCTGCTCCCGCCGCTGACCGGCGGAAGCCACGAAAACAACCGCCGGCCCGGCACAGAAAATGTGCCCTACATTGTAGGTATTGCCAGGGCACTGGAGCTGGTGCAGGCCGAGCGGGAGGAGGAAAACAGGCGGCTGGCCGCGCTGCGCGACCGGCTCATCCGCGGGGTGCTGGAGACCATTCCCGACAGCCAGCTTACCGGACACCCCACCCGCCGGCTTCCCAACAACGCCAGCTTTGTCTTTGCCCACTGCGAAGCCGACGCCATCCTGATGCATCTCGATATCGCCGGCATCCAGGCCGCCAGCGGCAGTGCCTGCACCACCGGTATGCCGGAGCCGAGCCACGTGCTCACCGCGATGGGCCTGCCCCACGAGCTGGCCCTGGGCGCCCTGCGCCTGTCGCTGGGGCGGCAGAACACCGAAGCCGACATCGACCGGGTGCTGGAAATTCTGCCGGACATCATTCAAAAGGTGCGGGCCGCCGGCCCCTGACCAACCAGGAGAAGCAGACCGTGACCCAACGTGTGGTTGTCGCCATGAGCGGCGGTGTGGATAGTTCCGTGGCCGCGGCCCTGCTGGTAGAGCAGGGCTACGAAGTTATCGGCCTGATGCTCCGGCTGTGGGCAGAACCGGGCGGCGCGGCCAACCGGTGCTGTACCCCGGACGCGGTCGTCGATGCCCGCCGGGTGGCCGCGGCCCTGGGCATTCCCTTTTACGTGCGCGATTACAAGCAGGTCTTCAAAGAAACGGTGGTGGATTTCTTTATCGACGGCTACGCGCGGGGCATTACCCCCAACCCGTGCATCATCTGCAACCGCGATATCCGGTTCGACCGCCTGCTGAAGGAGGCCCTCAGCCTGGGCGCGGACTTTATGGCGACCGGCCACTATGCCCGCATCCGGCAGGACCGCCAGGGCCGGTATCACCTGCTCAAGGGGCTGGATGCCGGTAAAGACCAGAGCTACGTGCTCTACACGATGACCCAGGAACGGCTGGCAAAAATCCTGCTCCCTCTGGGGGACTACACGAAAAGCGACATCCGCCGCATCGCCGCGGAGAAAAACCTGCCGGTCTTCAACCGGCCCGACAGCCAGGACCTGTGCTTTTTAGGCAACGGCGACTACCGGGAATTTCTGCGCCGGCACGCCGCTCAGGTGGTTCAGCCGGGGCCAATTGTCAACCGGGCCGGCGAAACGCTGGGACAGCACCAGGGATTGGCCTTCTACACCATCGGACAGCGCAAAGGGCTGGGCGTGACCGCGCCGGTTCCTCTGTACGTGCTGGAAAAGGATGTCGCCGCCAACCGGCTGATTGTCGGCACAAAGGAGGAGCTGGGCCGGGATGAACTGACCGTGCAGGCAGTCAGCTATATTGCCGGCGCCCCCCCTCCGCCGCAGACGGCAGTGACGGTCAAGATTCGCTACAAGGCGCGGCCCATTGAGGCCGTCCTGACCCCCTTACCCGGTGCCCGCGCCCATCTTCGGCTCGACACGCCGGCGCGAGACATCACCCCCGGCCAATCGGCAGTGTTCTACCAGGGGGAAGAACTGCTGGGCGGGGGTATCATTGAATAGCCAGAGGCAACACAATGCCACCCCATTTACTGCTGACGATTTTACTGGGCACCACCTACGGGACCGTATTCTTTTTGTGGCGCGGTGATGGGGCCAGGGAACTGCTCCTGTACACCGTATCGGGTGTGGTAGCTTTTGCTGTGGGGCAAATCATCGCCAATATGGTGGGCCTGGACCTGCTGATGATTGGCCCCCTGCATATTGTCGAAGCCAGCCTGGTTAGCTGGGCCGGACTGGTTGCTGTCCACTGGCTGTTGGCGCGCCAATCGTGACAACTTTCTCTAAACAGGCCACTTGTGGTACAATAGTGGGTGTCTGCAATCTATCTACCACCTGAGGACGCGATATGTCAGAGATGAATACGTACCACTCATTACCGTCGACAAATCCCCGGCCTGAGCTGTCTGCCAAACCGGTCGACAAGCGCCCGGCCATTTTTGGTATCATTGCCGCCGTGGTGGTCATCCTGATTTTTGGAGGTTTGGGAGTCTGGCTCTTTTTCAACCCGAACGCGGCGGCGGTTCTGCGGGACATTTTCATTATCTACCTGGGATTGGGCGCATTTCTGATTGTGCTCCTGCTCATCATGCTGATTGTGATGACCAGCTACCTCATCCTCAAAATCAACGACCTGATTCGTCTGCTGGAACGGGAAGTCAAACCGGTGCTGTGGAACGTCCAGGAAGCGACCACCAAAGTGAAGGGAACTACAACATTCATCAGCGAGCACGCGGTCAGGCCGGTCATTACGACGGTCAGTACAGTTTCGGCAGTGAAAGCCATTTTCCGGGCTTTATTCAGGCGATAGGATTGGAGATTGGGAGATTGGAGATTGGGGATTAGAGATTAGAGATTGGAGATTGGAGAATCTAAACTCATTAACTCTCCAACTCTCAAACTCTCCAACTCCCAAACTCATAGACTCACAAACTACCTTACAGGAGGGTACATTATGTCCGAGCGAAGCAGTGGAGGTGCAGAATTCTTTGCAGGTTTGGTGATTGGTGGACTGGTGGGGGCGGCGCTGGCTCTTTTGCTGGCCCCGCAATCCGGTGAAGAAACCCGTGCCCAGCTCCGGGACCGGAGCCTGGAGTACAAAGACCGGGCCGAAGAAAGCATTTTGGAAGCCCGGCAAAAAGCCGAACAGCAAATCGCGGCTCTGCAGGACCAGGTTAGCCGCTTACAGCATCAGGTAGCCGAACTGCAGGAAAA
>RFJV01000682.1 GCA_003694775.1 Chloroflexota bacterium
GACCTGCGGAAGACGTACGGTAATCAACTTGCTATCATCCGAGGATTCCATGAAAGCTACCTGGCGACCGGAAATAAATTCTACTGCCCCTCTTCTGCATTTGGGACTGCATCTTATCCTCTCTATTTTGGTGGTCCTGCTGTTCAAATTCAGCCTGGATTTTGTGCAGAATGAATCGCTCCCCCGCCTGCTCGTCCTGCCGGTGGCTGTATTGGCCGGTGTGGGGGGGATATGGGCCTTTTTCTGGCTGGCGAACTACTGGGTCACGATAATTCCCGTACGTCGGATACGGGAGAATCTTCTGCCCTTTGTATTTATTGGTCCGGCTTTGCTGTTGTTGGGTGTTTACCTTATCTATCCAACGTTTAATACCATCTACATCAGCTTTTTCGACCGCCGTTCCGACCACTATGTGGACTGGAAAACTACCGCTTTCTCTTCAGCAACCCCGATATTCACATTGCTTTCAGAAACAATTTGCTGTGGATGGTTACAGTAACCTCTGCCGTGGTTCTGCTGGGGCTGGTCATCGCCGTTCTGGTTGACCGCATCCGGCTGGAATCGCTGGCAAAATCTTCTATCTTTTTACCGATGGCCATCTCCGCGGTTGGGGCCAGTGTTATCTGGCGGTTTATGTATGCCTATATGCCGGCGGGTCGTCCCCAGATTGGCCTGCTGAATGCTATCCGGGTGGCGCTGGGCTATGACCCGATTGGCTGGTATTTGACCCCTCCCTGGAACAATTTTGCCCTGATTGCCATTATGATTTGGTGGCAAACCGGCTTTGCAATGGTGGTTCTTTCGGCGGCAATTAAAGGGGTCCCCTCGGAGATGCTCGATGCCGCCCGCGTGGATGGAGCTAATGAGTTCCAGCTCTTTTTCCGCATCATCATCCCTTATATTCGCGGCACCATTCTAACCATCGCCACCACAATCCTGATAATGGTGCTGAAAGTATTTGATATTGTCTATGTGATGACGCGGGGCAACTACGATACCGAAGTGATTGCCAACCGGATGTACCTGGAAATGTACCGCTTTGGTAATTTTGGCCGGGGCAGTGCGCTGGCGGTCATCCTCTTTATCGCGGTGATACCGGCAATGGTTGTCAACATCCGCAGTTTAAGACAACGGAGACGAGAATCATGAACACCTCTGCTTCACTACCCGGTACCGGTTACGCCTTACGAAAAGCACTCTCCAAAACCACCCTGCGAACAGCCGTCCTGATTATCTGCTTTGTCTGGACCCTGCCCAGTCTGGGCCTGTTTATCAGCTCATTTCGTCCCGAAAACGACATCCGGGCCTCGGGCTGGTGGACTGTCCTGGAAACGCCGTTTGAATTTACCCAATGGACCCTGGCAAATTATGAGAAGGTAATTACCGCCAACGGCCTGGGGCAGACATTTATCAACAGCCTGATTGTCACCATTCCGGCTACAGTTATCCCCATTACGATTGCCGCCTTTGCCGCCTATGCGTTCGCCTGGATGGATTTTTGGGGACGAGATGTTTTCTTTGCCCTGATTGTGGGCCTGATTGTGATGCCCTTGCAGATGGCTCTGATCCCCGTTCTGCGGCTGTATACCTCCTCCGGCCTGAACGGGACATTTTTGGGAATATGGCTGGCCCATACCGGGTTTGGCCTGCCCCTGGCCGTCTATCTGCTTTACAACTTCATTGCCCAGCTACCCCGCGACTTGATTGAAGCGGCCAAAGTAGATGGGGCGTCACACTTCCAGATTTTTACCGGTATTGTCCTGCGGCTGTCTACCCCGGCAGTGGCTTCTTTTGCTGTGTTTCAATTCTTATGGGTTTGGAACGACTTGCTGGTAGCTCTGGTTTTCCTGGGGACATCGCCCTCGGCCTCAACAATGACCGCCCGCTTGAGCGAACTGGTCGGCTCCAGAGGGCAGGACTGGCATCTGCTCACCTCTGGGGCTTTCCTGTCGATGGTGGTCCCGCTGGTGGTTTTCTTTGCCTTACAGCGCTACTTTGTGCGAGGTATCCTGGCCGGCTCGGTAAAGGAATAGCATCCTCGTGGAACACCTTGCTTTTTTCCCGGCAATCTTGCCAGCCTTCTGTGAAAATAGCCGTTTACCCCGTAGGCGGGGCATCCCAATGCCCGCCGGGGCGGTGACTGACTCGCCCGGCATAGGGATGCCGGGGCACAGATGCCGGGGCACAGATGCCGGGGCACAGATGCCGGGGCACAGATGCCGGGGCTGCGGATGCCGTAGCTCCGGATAAAGGGCAACGAAATTTTCACCCGTGCCGGGTACAGGCATTCATCGTTGCCGGGCCAAAGGCCGGGTCCGTCTTCTGTGAAAATGCGGTTTCTGCAGGACAACTGCTAGCAGTTGTCCTGCATTACTCTCCAGTTTGACAACCCGCCGGGACTGTGCTACAATTCGCTTTGTAAGTTCACTGGACTTATAAAAATTGACCCGCTGTCCCGGCTCACAGACCGGTCACCCGTCTCCTTTCATCGCTGGTATATCTGGATATGACCTGTGAACACGATGACGTTTCATCTCCTCTCCCGGTCCGCCCCTGTTCCCGGACTCGCGTCTGCTCTTCTATCCGGTCCGACCGGGACAGCCTGCTGTCCGGCCTCTCCAGGCGCGGATAAACCTTTATGCCGGCAGGAGGATAATGTATGAACTGATACCGCGGTAAAAAAATTATCTGTGTGGCTAAATTTTGGTCAATCATAACAGGAGGAGACCTGCAATGTCTAAAAAACTGCTTTTTGTATCACTGCTGATACTGGCCGTACTGCTGGCCAGCTGTGGCCCGTCGGAGACGCCGGCGCCGCCCCAGCAGGAACAGGCCCCGGCGGAACAGCCGCAGGAGGCCCAGCCGGAACAGACCGAAGCCCCTGCCGCCGAAGCACCGGCGGGAGAGAAGGTCACCCTGACCATCGAAAGCTGGCGCAACGATGACCTGACCATCTGGCAGGATACCATCATCCCTGCCTTTAACAAGCACTATCCCGACATCGAAGTTATCTTTGCCCCCACCGCACCTACCGAGTACAACGCCGCGCTCAACTCCAAGCTGGAAGCCGGAACCGCCGGCGACCTGATTACCTGCCGCCCCTTCGACGCTTCCCTGGCCCTGTTTGAAAAGGGCTACCTGGCCCCGCTCAACGACCTGCCGGGTATGGAAAACTTTGGCGACGTGGCGAAAAGTGCCTGGATTACCGACGACGGCTCCACCGTTTTCTGTGTGCCGATGGCTTCGGTTATCCACGGCTTCATCTACAACAAGGACATCTTCGACGAACTCGGTCTCCAGGAACCGGCCACCGAACCCGAATTCTTTGCCGTGCTGGACAAAATCAAGGAAGATGGTCGCTACATTCCCCTGGACCTCGGCACCGCCGACCAGTGGGAAGCGGCCACAATGGGCTTCCAGAACATCGGCCCCAACTACTGGAAGGGTGAACAGGGCCGCTTGAACCTCATCGCCGGCAAAGAAAAATTCACCGACCCGCAGTACGTTGCCGTTTGGGAAACGCTGGCAAAATGGCGAGACTACCTGGCCCCCGGTTTTGAGGCTCAGTCCTACCCCGACTCCCAGAACCTGTTTGCTCTTGGACGGGCGGCCATCTATCCCGCCGGTTCGTGGGACATCTCTTTCTTCAACCAGCAGGCTGACTTCCAGATGGGCGCTTTCAAGCCGCCCCTGCCCGAAGGTGCAGACAAGTGCTACATCAGCGACCACACCGACATCGCTCTTGGTATGAACGCCAATACCCCGCATCCCGAAGCGGCCCGCAAGTTCCTGGAATGGCTGACCACCCCCGAATTTGCCGAACTGTACAGCAACGCTCTGCCCGGCTTCTTCTCCCTCTCCAACCACCAGGTTCAGATTGAAGACCCGGTGGCCCAGGAATTCGTGAGCTGGCGCAACGAGTGCGAGTCGACCATCCGCAACTCCTACCAGATTCTCTCCCGCGGCGAACCCAACCTGGAAAACGAGCTGTGGCGGGTCAGCGCGCAGGTCATCAACGGCGACATTACGCCGCAGGAAGCCGCCCAGCAAATTCAGGAAGGGCTGGAAAAATGGTACAAACCGGCAATGGCCGGCGGCGAAGCCGAAGCTCCGGCTGAAGCCGAACCCAAAACCTCTACCTCCACCCTGGAAAGCCTGGACATCGACCCCAATTCCTTCCTGGGACGGGCCATGGCCGGCGAGTTCAAGGGCACAAAGGTGTCCGTGCTGGGCGTGATGGTCGACGTGGAAGCCCAGAAGTTCGACCAGACCGTCAAACCGTTTGAAGATGCTACCGGCATCGACGTGCAGTACGAAGGCACCAAAGAATTCGAAACCCAGGTCAACGTGCTGGTAGACGCCGGCAACGCGCCGGATGTGATTGACTTCCCCCAGCCCGGCTTCCTGGCTAACCTGGTGCGCGACGGCAAGGTGGTGGATGTCAGCACCTTTATCGATATGGACCATCTCCAGCAGAACTACATCCAGAGCTGGCTGGATATGGCGACGATGAACGGTCCGGACGGCCCCATTATGGCCGGTGTCTGGCACCGGGCCGCGGCCAAGAGCATCGTCTGGTATCCCAAAAAGCAGTTCGATGCCGCCGGCTACAAAGTCCCCACCACCTGGGATGAGCTGATGGACCTCACCCAGACCATCGCCGATGATGGCGATACAGCCTGGTGCATCGGCATCGAAAGCGGCGCGGCCACCGGCTGGGTCGCCACCGACTGGATGGAAAACATCATGCTCCGCACCACCTCCCTGGAAAATTACGACAAGTGGGTGGCCGGAGAACTGCCGTTCAGCTCGCCGGAAGTGAAGCGGGCCGCCGAAATCATGTCCGACATCTGGCTCAACGAAAACTACGTCTACGGCGGGCGTGAAGCCATCGTTACCACCTTCATTGGCGACGCGCCGGTGCCGATGTTTACCGACCCGCCCAAGTGCTGGCTCCATATGCAGTCCAGCTGGATTACCGGCTTCTTCCCCGAAGGTCTGGAAGCCGGCGTGGATTACGACTTCTTCTACCTGCCGCCTATCGACGAGCAGTACGGCAAACCGGTGCTGGTGGCCGGTGACATCATGGCCATGTTCAACGACCGCCCCGAAGTCCGTGCCCTGATGGAGTACTTCAGCTACGGCGCCAGCGTGGAACCCTGGATCCGGGCCGGCGGCGCACTCTCGCCCCACAACGACTCCAGCCTCGACTGGTACACCAACGACATCGACCGCGGGGTGGCCGAAATCATGCTCAACGCCGACAGCGTCCGCTTTGATGCTTCCGACCTGATGCCCGGCGAAGTCGGGGCCGGCTCCTTCTGGAAAGCCATGACCGACTACATCAGCGGCGCTATCGACCTGGATACCGCCCTCCAGGAAATTGACGACTCCTGGCCCCGGTAACGTGTCTGTCTGACTCCTGGCCTCCGGTGAGGTCGGACCGGCAGGGCTAAGAATCTATCCGAAACTTTCAGCAACGGGTAGGCGGAGGCATTGCCTTCGCCTACCCAGGGCATTTTTTTCGGATAGGCCCTGGTTCACGCCTGTCAGGGGGGGACGCCTGCCGTCCGCCCCTGAACAATTTCCATCGGGAGAATGTCTATGGAAAAGAAAACCCCCTCGCGCCGTCGGAAGCCGTTTCCCACCCATATCATCGTCTTTCTGGCCCCGGCCACCATCATCTATACCGTCTTTATGATTTATCCTCTGCTCGACTCCCTGCGCCTCAGCCTGTACGCGCCCGCGGCCAGTGGTGGGGAAATGTTTGTCGGTTTGCAGAACTACATCACCCTTCTGACCGACGAACTCTGGTCGCCCCGGTTCTGGGGTGCTCTGCGCCATAACTTTGTCTTTTTTGCCATCCACATTCTGGTGCAGAATCCGGTGGGTCTGCTGTTGGCGGCCTTGCTCAGTTCCCGCCGTCTGCGCTGGCGGGCCACTTACCGCACCCTTCTCTTTACCCCAACGATGCTGTCCTTTGTTATTGTTGGTTTCATCTGGCAGTTAATTCTCAGTCCGCTGTGGGGCATTGCCGGCACCATTCTGCACACCGTGGGGATGGGCCAGTTTTTCAAACCCTGGCTCGGTCTGGAAAGCACCGCCCTGGTCACGCTGTCGCTCATCTCTGTATGGCAGTTTGTCGGTATTCCGATGATGCTGTTTTACGCCGCCCTGCTTGCCATCCCGGATGAACTCATCGAGGCCGCCTACGTAGATGGCGCCACCGGCTGGACGGTTTTTTGGCGTATCAAGTTCCCCCTCATCCTGCCCACGGTGGGGATTGTCACCATCCTGACCTACGTGGGCAACTTCAACGCCTTCGACCTGATTTATACCACCCAGAGCGCCCTGGCCGGGCCAAACTTCTCTACCGATATTTTGGGGACATTTTTCTACCGCACCTTCTTCGGATTCCAGCTCCAGTTGGGCAACCCCACGATGGGAGCCACCATTGCCGGAATGATGTTCCTGATTATCCTGTTGGGCGTCCTGCTGTACCTCTTTGGCTGGCAGAGACGCATTCAGGTCTATGAAATTTGAGCCGGAGGCCGTACTGTGAAAACAAAATGGTTCTATACCCATATCATCCAGCCCCTGGCCCCCCATCTGGTTCTGCTGGCCTACACGGTTATTGCCATTTTTCCGGTGGTGCTGATTATTATGAATTCGCTCAAGAGCCGGAAGGCCATTTTTGCCCATCCCTTCCAGCCACCCCTGCCGGGAACATTCGACCTGGTAGGCTACGAAACCGTGGCCCAGCGGTCCAACTTTCAGTGGTACTTTGCCAACAGCCTGGTTGTTACCCTGGTGGCGATGTTCCTCATCCTTTTTACTGGTGCGATGGCCGCCTATGCACTTTCGGAGTACAAATTCCCCGGCAATACGCTGATGGGTCTGTACCTGGCCCTGGGAATTATGATTCCCATCCGGCTGGGCACGGTCAGTATTCTGCGGCTGGTAGTGGCCATGAAGCTCATCAACACTCTCACCGCGCTCATTCTGGTCTACACGGCGATGGGCCTGCCGCTGGCAATCTTTGTGCTCCAGCAGTTTATGCGCCAGGTGCCGCGCGAACTCAAGGACGCGGCCCGCGTGGACGGGGCCAGCGAGTACCGCATTTTCTGGCTGGTTCTGCCCCTGGTTCGACCCGCCGTGGCGACCGTGGCCGTGTTTGTGATGATTCCCATCTGGAACGACCTGTGGTTCCCCCTGATTCTGGCCCCCGGCGAGTCGACCAAAACCGTTACCCTGGGCGCCCAGCAGTTCCTGGGCCAGTTCGTCAGCGACTGGAACGCCGTTCTGGCCTCGCTGACCCTGGCCATGCTCCCCATCCTCATCCTGTATGTCATCTTCTCCCGCCAGCTCATCCGGGGCCTGACCGCCGGGGCAGTGAAATAGGAGAGATTGGAGATTAGGGATTGGAGATTCCCCAACCCTCACCCCCCTAACTCTCCAACTCACCAACTCTCCAACTCACCAACTCACAAAGGAGGTTGTGATGAAAGTTGGCATTGTCGGCGTGGGGTTTATGGGGACGGTCCACGCCGCCGGCTGGGCCGAGACGCCGGCTACCATTGCCGGGTTTGTGGCCCAACAGCCGGAGCATGCCCGCCCCCTGGCCGAAAAGTACCGCGCCAAAGTCTTCCCCTCTTTTGAAGCCATGCTCGATGAGGTGGATGTGGTAGACATCTGCACGCCCACTCACCTGCACTACGAACAAACCCTGAACGCCGCGGCCGCAGGCAAACACGTGGTCTGCGAAAAGCCGCTGGCCCGCACCGTGGCCCAGGGGCAGGAAATGATTGCCGCCTGCCGTCGGGCGGGGGTCAAACTGCTGGTGGCCCACGTGGTCCGCTTTTTCCCCGAATATGCCCAGGCCAAAGCCGCGGTGGAGCGGGGCGAAGTGGGTGCGCCGGCGGTTATCCGCCTGACCCGCGGCACGTTCCGCCCCAAAAAGCCGTCCGACAACTGGTTTGTGGATGTGGAAAAATCGGGCGGGATGATGCTGGACCTGATGATTCACGATTTTGACTACGCCCGCTGGGTGGCCGGCGAGGTGGAAAGCGTGTTTGCCAAAAACATCTCCAGCACCCACCCTGGCGCGCCGGTAGACTACGGGCTGGCGATTCTGCGTCACCGGAGCGGGGCTATTTCCCACGTGGAAGGTTCCTGGGCCTACCCGCCCCCCCTGTTCCGCACCCGCCTGGAAATTGCCGGCGCGGACGGCCTGCTGGAGTTCGATTCTGAGCGCACCGCGGCCCTGACGGTCCACCTGCACCGTCGTGGCGACGATGCGCCCGACGTGCCCCTGCCCGGCAGTCCTCTGCTGGAAAGCCCCTACACCACCCAGCTCAAGGCTTTTTACCGCGCCCTGGCCCACGATGAACCTGTTCCCGTCCGGGCGGAAGACGGCCTGGCCGCCCTGCAGATTGCCCTGGCCGCCATCGAGTCGGCTCAAACCGGCGTCGCCGTGCGGTTGACGCCCTTGCCGGAGGTGTCGTCATGAAAATCGGAATTATGAGCTTCGCCCACCTGCACGCCGAGGCGTACATCCAGAATTTGCGGGCCATTCCCGGCGTGGAGATGATTGGCCTGGCCGACGATGACCCGGCCCGCGGTCGCCAGTTTGCCGAACAGTTCAACGCCCGCCTCTTCCCGTCCTACGAAGCCCTGCTCAACGAACAGCCGGACGGGGTGCTGGTTTGTTCCGAAAATGCCAACCATCGCCCGCTGGTAGAAATGGCCGCCGCGGCCGGCGTGCATGTTCTCAGTGAAAAGCCCCTGGCGACCAGCCTGGAGGACGCCCAGGCCATCGTCGATGCCTGCCGGCAGGCGGGGGTCATCCTGATGACCGCCTTCCCGATGCGCTTCAGTGCGCCTCTGCTGGAAGTCAAGGCCCGGCTGGACGATGGCAGTCTGGGGCAGGTGTACGGTTGCAGCACCACCAACCAGGGCCAGATGCCCATCAAGCACCGCCGCTGGTTTGTCGACCGGCAGTTGGCCGGTGGCGGCGCGGTGATGGACCACACCGTCCACCTGGCCGACATCCTGCGCTGGTACCTGAACAGCGAGGCGGTGGAGGTGTACGCTACCACCAACCGGATTCTCCACGCCGATACGGTGGACGTGGAAACCGGCGGGCTGATAATGGTCACCTTTGCCAACGGCACATTTGCCAGTATTGATTGCAGTTGGAGCAAGCCGCTCAACTACCCCACCTGGGGCGGCCTGAAAATGGAGCTTATCACCGAGCGCGGCCTGACCGTGGTGGACGGCTTCAGCCAGAACCTGGACATTTACAACCAGAAAACCCCGGCCCACTACTGGACGTTTTGGGGGTCGGACCCCAACCAGGCCATGGTAGAAGAGTTTGTGTCCGCTGTTCGCGACCGGCGTCCCCCGCGCGTCACCGGAGAAGACGGCTATAAAGCTCTGGAAATTGCCCTGGCCGCCTACCGTTCTGCGGAGACGGGCCAGCCGGTCCGGCTTCCGCTGGCCTAACCGTAGGGGCAGGCATAAATGTCTGAGGCGCATTTCAGTTTTGTGGTAGCCGGGGCATCCCTAGTAGCCGGGGCATCCCTATGCCCCGGCATGGGGATGCCGGGGCTACGAACCATAAAATTGAAAAACACCTAAATGTCTGCCCCTACTTGCCTCCCGACCCACTCCAGAGTAAAATCCCCCCAGAAATTAATCCTGCCTTTCCCGTTGCTATCATTGTTACATCACTCGTCCCGGAACGGCCCGGAGAGGAAGCATGCAAATTCAGATAACCCTGCACGGTATTCTGCGCGATGCTCTGCCGCCAGAGGCGCGGGGCAGAACTGCGCTCACCCTGCCTGCCGGCGCGACCGTCGCCGATGCTCTCCTGGCCTTGCAGTTGAAAAATACCACCACCGCGGCTATCAACGGCCAGCAAGTTCCGCTTGACTACATTTTGCATGATGGCGACCATCTGCACCTGTTCCGTCCCATCGGCGGAGGGAGGTAGAGGTGAGGGTGTGAGTTAGGGAGTTAGAGAGTTAGTGAGTTGTTGAGTTGGGGCATCTTCAATCTCTAATCTCCAATCTCCCAATCCCCAAATCTAAACGAAAGGACAAAGACCAATGCCTTACGGATACAATGGAAAAATCCTGCACATCAACCTGACCACTGGTGAAATGACCGTCGAAGAGCCGCCGGAGTCTTTTTACCGCCAGTATATGGGCGGCAGCGCGCTCAATCTGTACTATCTGCTCCGGGAAATGCCCCCCGGTGTTGACCCCCTCAGTCCGGGCAACGTGCTGGCAATGTCGGTGGGGGTGACTACCGGCGCGCCGGTTTCCGGCCAGAGCCGGCTGACCGTCTCGGCCAAAAGCCCGCTGACCGGCGCCATTGGCGACGCGCAGAGCGGCGGTTTCTTCCCCGCAGAAATGAAGTTTGCCGGCTTCGATGCCTTCATCATCAAGGGCCGGTCGCCCAAACCGGTGTACCTGTGGGTGCACGATGGTGAGTACGAACTGCGCGACGCCTCGCACCTGTGGGGAAAAATCACCGGCGAAGTGGAAGCCATCTTGAAAGAAGAACTCGGCGATGAGCAGGTCGAAATTGCCCAGATTGGCCCGGCGGCAGAAATTGGCGTACGCTTTGCCGCCATCATCAATATGAGCAACCGGGCCAACGGGCGCACCGGGATGGGTGCGGTGATGGCCAGCAAAAATCTCAAGGCCATTGCCGTCCGCGGCAAGGAAGGGAAAAAGAACTTTACCGTTGCCAACCCCCAGGCCCTCAGCGAACTGGCCCGCCGCGGAGCCAAAATTCTCCCGGAATCGGATGTGGCCGGCCTGGCAAAATACGGCACCGCGGAAACCACCGGCGCCCAGCAGGCTATGGGGATGCTTCCGTCCTACAACTTCAACAGCGGCGTCTTTGATGAGTGGGAAAAAATCGACGGAACCACCATGTACGATACCATCCTGCGCGGCGCGGCAGAAGGCAAGCAGGACCTGCGCGGCCGCGATACCTGCTACGCCTGCACCATTCGCTGTAAGCGGGTCGTAGAAATCAAGGACGGCCCCTACCAGGTTGACCCCCACTACGGCGGGCCGGAATACGAAACCACCTCTACCTTTGGCAACTACTGCGGCGTCAGCGACCTGGCGGCCATTGCCAAGGCCAACGAAATCTGCAACAAGTACGGTATGGATACCATCTCCTGCGGCGCGACCATCGCCTGGGCGATGGAATGTTTTGAGAACGGTAAAATCACCCTGGAAGACACCGGCGGCATAGAACTGCGCTTTGGCAACGCCGAGGCGATGGTCAAAATGACCGAGATGATTGCCCGCCGGGAGGGGTTTGGCGACGTGCTGGCAAACGGCTCCCACCGGGCCGCGGAAATGATTGGCCGCGGCACCGACGAGTACCTGATTACCAGCCACAAGCAGGAAGCGCCGGCCCATATGCCCCAGCTCAAGCGCAGTCTGGCCCTCATTTACGCGGTCAATCCCTTTGGCGCAGACCACCAGAGCAGTGAGCACGACGGCGCCTACGAGGGCGATAAGCTCAGCTATCCGGAGCGGATGGCCGCCCTGGGCCTGACCCAGCCCCAACCCAAACTGTCGCTGGGACCGGAAAAGGTGCGCTTCGCCCGCATTACCCAGTACCTCTACAGCCTGATGGACAGCGCCAACGTGTGCCAGTTTGTTTACGGCCCGGCCTGGCAGTTGTACGGTCCCCAGGAACTGCGCGATATGATTGAATACGTCACCGGCTGGGACGTGACCATAGAGGAACTGCTGACGGTTGGCGAGCGCCGGCTTAACCTTCTGCGGGCCTTCAACGCCCGCGAAGGCATTGAACGCGACCAGGATACCCTGCCCAAAAAGATGTTCGACAAACCGCTGGAAGGCGGCCCCACCGCCGGTATTGCGGTTGACCGCCAGCAGTTTGAAGCCGCGCTGGATGAATACTACCGCCAGAACGGCTGGGATGTGGAAACCGGCAACCCCACCCGCTTCAAGCTGGAAGAGCTGGGCCTGGGGTGGGTCGCCGACCAGCTGAACCTGTAGCCATCATGACCGGCTGTCCGTTCTGCCGGCCCCAGCCGCCGGAGGTTGTCCTGGCGGCTGGGGCGCTGGCTTACGCCATTTTGGATAAATACCCCGCCTCACCGGGACATACGCTGGTGATTCCCTACCAGCACACCGCGGATTATTTCGACCTGCCGCCGGCGGTCAAGCAGGCCTGCTGGGAGCTGGTCGACCGGGTGAAGGCAATTCTGGTCGACCGGTTTCAGCCGGCGGGATTCAATATCGGCATCAACGTGGGGCCGGTAGCCGGCCAAACCGTACCCCACGTTCACATTCACCTGATACCCCGCTACCCCGGTGATGTCCCCGACCCGACCGGCGGCGTCCGCCACGTCATTCCGGGGAAAGGAAATTATCTGCGGGCAGAAAATGGTGAATGA
>RFJV01000683.1 GCA_003694775.1 Chloroflexota bacterium
ATGCCCGCCGGGGTGGTTGCCTGACCCGCCCGGCATTGGGATGCCGGGGCTACCAAATTTTCATTCGCGTTGTCGTCCCGCCAGGGACTGCCGCACTCCCTTGCACCAAAGGGGTGGAGGAGAGTTAGGGATAATTCCGCGTTCATCACGGGCAAGCGATGTCTGAGCCATCTGAAAACACCGCCGACAAACAGGATGAAATCCTGGATACTCCGGCCAGCCAGGCCACTCTGCGCCGGTTGAGCCGTGAAATCAAGGAAATTTCCACCCTCTACAACATCGGGGTGGTGGTTGGCTCCAGCCTGGAATTGAAAGATGTCATCTGGGGGCTGTATAAGGAAAGCGGACGGCTCATCAATACCGACAACTTTTCCATCATCATTTACGACCCCCCCACCCAGACCCTGAATTTCGTCCTCAATTTCGACCAGGGCAAAAAGATGTCCAACCGCACCCTCAAACTGAGCAAAACGCGGGCCGGCCTGCTCCAGGACATCCTGACCGGACAGAAGCCGGTTCTTCTTTCAGACATTAAAGACCCCGCCGAACTGGACGGTTTCAAGCCGTTCCGGTCTGACATGCCCATCCGGTCATGGCTGGCCGCACCGATTGTCAACACCGCCCTGCCCTCCGACTCCACTCAGGGCATCATTGCCGTGTGGAGCTACAGCCCCAACGCCTTCGGCGACCACGACCTGTGGCTGTTGTCCGCCATCGGCACACAGGCCGCCATTGCTATCCGAAACGCCCGGCTGTATGAATCCAGCCGCCGCCGGGCCGCAGAAATGGCCCTGCTCAACGAGGTGGCCCGCAGTCTGTCCAGCACCCTGCAGTTGGACGAGGTGCTCACCCGTATTATGAAGCAGGTGGAAGCGATGCTCAACGTTGAGGCCGGCTCCCTCCTGCTGACCGACCCGGCCACCGGCGACCTGGTTTTCCAGATTGCCCTGGGAGAAAAAGCAGACCAGGTCAAACCGTTCCGTGTGCCGCGCGGTCAGGGAATTGCCGGCGAAGTTGCCGCCACCGGCAAACCGCTGATTGTAGCCAACGCGGCCAAAGATTCCCGCCACTTCAAAGCCGTCGACCGGAAAACCGGCTTTACCACCCGCAATATGCTGTGCGTGCCGATGGTCCTGTTCGATAAAACCATCGGCGTCCTGCAGGTCATCAACAAGAAAAACGGCTCCTTTACCCAGAGCGACCTGGAACTGCTCAGCTCCATCGCCTCTTACGCGGCCATTGCCATTCAAAACGCCCGTTTGCACGAAAACGTACTGGCCGAGCGCGACCGGGTTATCGCGGCCGAGGAAGTGGCCCGCAAGAAGCTGGCCCGCGACCTGCACGACGGGCCGGTCCAGCTGATTGCCGGCCTGAATATGAGCCTGGACTTCTGCCGCAAAGCCCTGGACAAGGACCCCTCCCTGGTGGCAAAAGAACTGGAATATATGCAGGAACTGGCCGCCAAGGCCAGCCACCAGATGCGCACCCTCCTGTTTGAACTGCGCCCGCTGGTGCTGGAAACGCAGGGACTGGCCGCGGCCATCCGGGTATTCATCGACCGCCGGCAAAAAGACATCGACCAGGCCGCCCGGCTGTCGTTTGAAATTGAAACGCCCAACCCTGACGGTGAGCTGTCTCGCCTGGACGAAAAAACTGAAGCCGCTATTTTTGCCATCGTCCAGGAAACGGTCAACAATGCCATCAAACACGCCGAAGCCCAGAACATTACCGTCCGGCTGGTGGAAACGCCCACCGCCCTGTACGCCACCGTCACCGACGACGGCAAAGGCTTTGACGTGGAAGAGGTGCTGAAAAATTACGGCCATCGCGGCAGTCTGGGGATGGTCAACATCAGAGAACGCACCGAGCTGATTGGCGGCGACCTGAGCATCAAATCGGAAGCGGGCAAAGGGACGCGCATCACCGTATCTGTGCCCAAAGACCCGGAAGCCCGGCTCCGGAAACGCCGGCAAACCGGTCCCCTGGCTTATCCGGCTGAGCTTCGGCCGGACGCTTAATCCCCATCTCACACCATTTTCAAAACACTATGCAGAATCCCGGCTTAGACATTTTACGACAATGGATTACGGCAGAAAATCCCCGCATCGCCCTGGCGGGTATCCTGTTTATCGCCGCCACCGCCGGCCTGCTGGTCGGTGCGCTGTTTGGCGGTCTGGGGCCAATACTGGCGATAGGCCTGCTGGCCGCGCTGGTGGTAGGTATCCTCATGCTCCGCAGTACGCAGGTCGGCATGTTTGTGCTGGTCTCGCTCATCTGCCTGCTCCCGTACGGGGCACTGCCGTTCAAAATCGGCTTCCGCCCCACCTTTCTCGATGTGGCGATGGTGGCCCTGTACACGGTTTGGGGCCTGCGCCTGCTGACCGGCCAACAGCAGACCTTTACGGTGACCCCCATCGGCCCGCTCATTTTTGCCTTCCTGGGCTGGTCCCTGTTTATCTTTATCTTTGGCCTGCGCTACGCCGGGCTGAACATCACCGTGGCCCGGAACTTTGCCGAAGTGGTGATGGCCGTGACCTTTTTCTTCCTGGTGGTCAACCAGGTGACCTCCCTCCGGCAGGTCAACCAGATTTCGCGGGCGCTCATCCTGGCCGGCGGCGGCTCGGCCGCGCTGGGCATCATTTTCTACTTCATCCCCGGCGACTGGACGGTCCGCATCCTGTCGATGCTGAGGGTGTTCCAGTACCCCACGGAGGGCATTCTGCGCTACATTGAAGACAATCCGGAAAACCCCATGCGGGCCATCTCTACCTCGGTGGACCCCAATGCGCTGGGGGGGCTGATGGTCTTTTTGACCATCATTACCGTGGCTCACCTGTTTGCCCCCCGCCCCATCCTCCGCCGCCGCTATCTGGCCCTCATTTCCGGGATGATGCTGTTGACCCTCTACCTGACCTACTCGCGCGGCTCCCTGCTGGGGGCTATAGCCGGGCTGATGGTCATCGCCCTTCTGCGCTACCGCAAGCTCATCTGGGTAATGCTCCTGCTGGCCGTGCTGGTGCTGGTTCTGCCCCAAACCCAGCTTTACGTGGAGCGGTTCATCGAGGGCATCCGCGGGGAAGACCTGGCCACCCAGATGCGTTTTGGCGAATACAAGGACGCGCTCCGGCTCATCAGCCGCTACCCGCTGACCGGGGTGGGCTTTTTTGGCTCACCGGATATCGACGTGTACGTGGGCGTGTCCAGCGTATACCTTCTGCTGGCCCAGCAGATGGGGATTATCGGTGCCGGGCTGTACGCGCTCATCGGGCTGACCTACCTGGCAGTAACAGCCGCCGCGGTGCGCCAGCTTCCACCGGGACACCGGCTGGAAGCGCCTATGCTGGCCTACGGGCTGGCCATCCTGGGGGCGATGGTCGGCGGGGTGTTCGACCACTTCTACTTCAATCTGACCTTCATCCACATTGTCACCCTCTACTGGCTGACAATGGCCCTGGGCATGGTGACCGTCCTGCTCTGGAGGCGGGAAAGGGCTGATGGAGATTAGGAGATTGGGCGGGTGGATGACGAATCCCTGGTGAATGCTCCGGTGCAGAAGCGAATTTACGCCGTGGTGCGGCAGATTCCGCCTGGGCGGGTCGCCACGTACGGGCAGATTGCGGCCATTGTGGGCGGCTGTACGGCCCGGATGGTAGGCTATGCCCTGGCGGCCCTGCCCCCCGAAACCGATGTGCCGTGGCAAAGGGTTATCAACCGGCAGGGCAAAATCAGCCCCCGCGGCGCCGGCGACGGCAGTCTGCGCCAGCGGCTGTTGCTGGAAGCGGAAGGCATAGCGTTCGACCAGGCCCACCGGGTTGACCTGGGCCGGTTCGGGTGGCAAGGGCCGGACTGGGCCTGGGCCGCCCGGCACGGCTTTGTGCCCGTTCCCGCGCCGGATAACCGGTAGTCCCGCTATTTTCCCGTTTGCGCAAAAGCCGCCCACGCCCGGTCGATGAATCCATCTCCGGCAGTGCCGGCAAAGGCCGCCGTGGCCGCGGCGTTGGCCGCGGCATTGGGATGGGAGTCCCCGGTCTCTCCGCCGTAATCGGCCCGGAGACGGTTAGGATGTTCGGGGTGGGTGTCGGGATAGGCCAGCAGGTCGAACAGGTCGAACACTGCCACGTTGTTCAGGCCCGGATGCGCGGCCTGGTAGCGGGCCAGCCAGTCCGTTTTGAGCCAGTGGTTGAACTGCCGTGCCCGCCGGGCGTTTTCGTCGCCGGTGGCATCGGTAGGGGCATAGTGGAGCGGCGGGCTGGTGATAATGATAAACAGCGTATCCGGGTTGTCGGCAAAAATCTGCTCCAATGCCCGGTAGTTCGTGCCCTGAAAGGTATAATCATCGACCTGCTGGAAAATGGCCTGGTTGTTGGCAATGGTCCGCTCCCGGCTGAACGGACTGCCCGGCGGCGGCCCGTCCGGTTCCAGATGGCTGTTGGGAAAACAGCTTTTGAACATAATGATGCGGTTTTGCCCTGCTGTACCGGGCCGGGCCTTGAGGCGGTTGAAATACCGGGCCATCTGCGGGGCGCGGGCCGTCACCTTCCGTTCCAGCGGAGCCATCCACCGGGCCAGACCCCCCGGATTCTGGTACTGCTTGAGACCGCCCAGATAGTCGTTAAACCAGAAAATCCAGGCGTCCATATCGGTGAAGTCACCGGGAAGCGGCTGGAGTGAATCGGGACGGCCAGGGTCGGGCGGCAGGTCACTGCCGTAGTAGATGTCGTTGACCTCCCGGATGTACGGTTTTGCCAGAAGGGCCTGCCGCAGTCCGGCGTTGAGCCAGTTTTCCCCCACCGAATGGTGAATAAAGAGCACATCCACCCCTTCCTGTGCCG
>RFJV01000684.1 GCA_003694775.1 Chloroflexota bacterium
CAATGAGCCAATGAGCCAATAAATCAATTGAACATTGAGAATTGAACATTGAACATTGAACACCTCATCCGCCCCAACATACGAAATCTGGAACCGTACACCCCCATCCTGCCGTTTGAAGTGCTGTCCCGGCAGTTGGGAGTAGACCCGGCAGACATCATCAAGCTGGACGCCAACGAGAACCCTTACGGGCCGTCCCCGCGGGTGGCGCAGGCGCTGGCCCAGGCCGCTTACCTGCACATTTACCCGGACCCGGAATGCCGCGACCTGCGGGCCGCCCTGGCCGATTACACCGGTCTGGACGCAGACTACATCCTGGTGGGCCACGGCGCCGATGAACTCATCGACCTGCTCTTCCGTCTGGTCACTGAGCCGGGCGATGTGGTCATCAACTGCCCGCCGACCTTCGGCATGTACAGCTTTGATGCCGCGGTCAATGCCGCGGAGGTCATTAACGTGCGTCGCCGGCCAGACTTTTCCCTGCCCGTCGACGCGGTAGAGGCCGCCTTTCCCCACCCCGCCCTGTGGGACGCCCCATCGGGTGTGCCCAAGCTCATCTTCGTCACCGCCCCCAACAACCCCGACGGCGGCTGGCTCAGCGATGATGACCTGCGCCGCCTGCTGGCCCTGCCGGCGCTGGTCGTGCTGGACGAGGCCTACATCGAGTTCAGCGCCCACCCCAGCCGCTTTACCTGGGTGCGCGACTACCCCAACCTGATTGTCCTGCGCACCTTCAGCAAATGGGCCGGACTGGCCGGTCTGCGGGTGGGATACGGGGCCTTTCCACTTGCAATTATTGAACATTTATGGAAAATAAAACAACCTTACAATGTTAACGTCGCCGGGCAGTTGGCCGCCCTGGTCTCGCTGGAAGACCGGGAATATCTGCTGGCAAACGTGGCCCGGATTGTGGACACGCGACAGCAGTTCTACACCGCCCTGCAGGGCATCGACTGGCTGGAACCGTTCCCCAGCCAGACTAACTTTATCTTGTGCAGGGTTCACGGACGCCCCGCGGCCGAGGTCAAACAGGCCCTGGCCCGGCAGGGCATTCTGGTGCGCTACTACAGCACCGACGGTCTGCGCGACTGCCTGCGCATCAGCATTGGCACACCGGAGCAGATGACCCGGCTGGAAACAGCCCTCAAACAGCTATGACTCACCATTCAACCCTGGCCGTAGACAGTTTAATCCTGACCCGCAACGATGTGCTGTTTGACGTGCGCGGCTCCTACCACGCCGCGGTCGCCAGGGCCGTGCAGGTGTACCTGGAGCAGGCCGTCGGCCTGCCGATGGGCAGTCGCCCCTTGCTGACCCCCGAAGAAGCGGGCCACCTGTACTACTTTGGCGGGTTCAGCCGGTACATCGACGCCCTGTCTACGCTGGTTATCTACTTTCTGGAAAAGCTCCCGCCCGTGCCAACGCCCACCTACCCGGTCCGGTTCCACATCCCGGCTATGCTGGCCTACCTTCAACTGGCCGGGCAAAGCGTCCGAATAGGAGTGGATACGCTGGGTGAGCAGAAAGACATTCCCCGTCTGGCCGCAGACATCGCCGCCGCCGGCGGTGGCCTGACCGGGATGGAGGCCGTTCTGCCCCGCAGTAACCGCCACCTGCTGGTCGACGAGGGCAGTATTACCCGGATTAACGTCCTGGGGCGGGTCTTCCAGGAGCTGTACCTGGGAACCAGACTCTTCTCCCGCGTGTACGGCGAACCGGCCATGCTGGTGGCAGAAGAGGGATACATCCACCGGGAAAGCCTGCGGATGGACCCGGATATCCTCAACCGCCTGGCCGAACGATTGCCCCTGGCCCTGATAGCCCTCGAAAGCCGCCGCAAAGAAATTGAAGATACCCTGGAACGGCACGGCATCCGGCACTGCTTCCAGGTGCTGATTACGGAGGAAGAAGTCGAAGCCAACGGGATGTTCCAGGCCGGCGACCCCTGGCCCTTGCTGGAAGCGGCCCGTCGGCTCCAGCCGGCCCCATCCCAGGTGGGGGTGGTTGCGGCCACGCCGGACGACATCCGGGCGGCCCGGTCCGCCAACAAAACTATTCCTTTTATTTCCATTGCCGCCGCGCCGCCCGGCATCGATAAACCGGCCTGGCAGGCCCGGCTGGAGCAGACCAAAGCCAATATGGTCATTGGACACCCTGACCACCTGAAGGAGTTGATTCTTGGCTGACAACCCCAGAACAGCAACCGTGACCCGCAAAACCGGGGAAACCGACATCGAAATTACCGTCAATCTGGATGGACAGGGCCGGGCAGAAATCAGCACCGGCCTGGGTTTTTTAGACCACATGCTCAATGCCCTGGCCCGGCACGCCCGCTTCGACCTGTCGGTGCGGGCGGTGGGCGACCTGCACATCGACGAGCACCACACGGTAGAGGATGTGGGCATTGTCCTGGGCCGGGCCATTGCCCAGGCCCTTGGCGACCGTAAAGGCATCACCCGGATGGGACACGCCATCGTCCCGATGGACGAAGCGCTGGCGCTGGTCGCCCTGGATTTTGGCGGACGGGGCTACTTTGTCTTCGACGGGCAGTTCAGCACCCCCCGCATCGGGCAGGTCGGCACAAGCCTGATTCCCCATTTTCTGGAAAGTATGGCCCACGAAGGCCGCTTTAACCTGCACGTCCACCTGCTGGCCGGGGCAGACGACCACCACCGGGCCGAAGCTATCTTCAAAGCCCTGGCGCGGGCACTGGATATGGCCGTGCGCCGCGACCCGCGGCTGGCCGGGCAGGTCCCCAGTACGAAAGGAACACTAACCGTATGACCAGCATTGTCATTATCGATTACGGGGTGGGAAACTTCCGCAACGTGCAGAAGGCGTTTGAGGCCGTTGGCGCGCCGGCGGTCATCAGCAACTCGCCAACCGCGGCCCGGCAGGCCGCGGCCGTGGTTCTGCCCGGCGTGGGAGCCTTTGGCGATGCTATCGCCAACCTGCGCGCCCGCGGCCTGGACAGGCCGGTGCTGGAGGCCGCCCAGGCCGGCAAACCCCTGCTGGGCATCTGCGTGGGCCTGCAGTTGCTGTTTGAGGAAAGCGAGGAAATGGGCCGGCATGTCGGGCTGGGACTTCTGCCCGGCAAGGTGGTACGCTTCCCAGAGGGACTGACCGTGCCCCACATGGGCTGGAACCAGATTGAACCCACCCGGGAGCACCCCCTCCTCCGGCAGATTCAGCCGGGCGATTTTGCCTATTTTGCCCATTCCTATTATGCTCACCCTGCAGACTCCGATGTTGTGGTGGCCTATACCGATTACGGCCTGAAATTCCCCTCCATTGTCGCCAGAGAGAACGTCTGGGCTATTCAGTTCCACCCGGAAAAGAGCCAGCGAGTGGGCCTGCAAATTCTGAAAAATTTTGTAGACTTTGTTGCAGCAGGGAATCATCGATGAAAATTTTTGCCGCCATTGACCTGAAAGATGGAAAATGCGTCCGCCTGGTGCAGGGCGACCCGAATGCGGAAACGGTCTACAGCCGGGACCCGGTAGCCGTGGCCGAAGCGTGGGAGTCCGTGGGCGCGGACTGGCTTCACATCGTCAATCTGGATGGCGCGTTTGGCGACCCGCAGAAGGCGGCCCGCAATGCCGACGCGCTCCAGGCCATCCTGGACCGGGTACAAACTCCGGTGCAGTTTGGCGGTGGTCTGCGCAGTCCCGAAGATATCGAACGTGCCCTGGAAATGGGGGTCAGCCGGGTAGTGGTGGGGTCGCTGGCCGCGGACCGTCCCCGGCAGATGCTGGACATCCTGGCCCGCTTTGGCCCGGAGCAGGTCGCCCTGGGCCTCGACGTGCGGGAGGGCAAAGTAGCCACCCACGGCTGGCGACAGCTTTCCGAAACCGACCCCATCAGGCTGGCCCAGCTCATCCAGACCGCCGGTCTGAAGCACGTCATCTATACCGACATTTCCCGCGACGGGATGCTGTCTGGCGTTAACGTGGAGGACGCGGTGGCCCTGGCCCGCGCCGGGCGGGAAAATCCGCAGGCCCAACAGCGCTTCTACGTGATTGTGTCCGGCGGCGTGGCCAGCCTGGACGACATCCGCGCCCTGAAGGCGGTGGAGCACGAAGGCATCGAAGGGGTCATCATCGGCAAGGCCCTGTACACCGGCGCGGTAGACCTGGCCCAGGCCCTGCGGGTGGCCCACGGCGAAGCATGATAGTCCAGATTTACGCCGCGGTCACGCCTGCTGACGCGCTGGCACTGGCCCGGCTGGGCGTGGACCATGTCGGTTTTGTGGCCGGGGATTACGGCATTGTCCACGGCGAACTGACCTTTGGGCAGGCACGGGCCATTGCCGATGTCCTGCGGGGGCGGGCGGTGTCGTCGGCGCTGACGATGAGCGTGGATGTGGACGAAATTCTGCGCATGGTGGAGGCGGTTCAGCCGGACATCGTCCATATTTCCAGCGATACGGAGGCCGTGGGGGAGGAGGCCCTGCGCTACCTGCGCCGGCATCTGCCGACCGGGGTACGCTTGATGAAGGCGGTGCACGTATCGGGGCCGGAAAGCATCCAGACCGCGGCCCGGTTTGCCCCCGTCTGCGACATTATCCTGCTGGACACAAAGGTAGACGGCCTGCCGGGGGTCGGGGCGACGGGTGTGGCCCACGACTGGCAGGTCAGCCGGCGCATTGTGGAGACGGTCGAGGGGCAGGCGCAGGTCATCCTGGCCGGCGGTCTGACGCCGGAAAACGTGGCCCAGGCCATCCAGACCGTCCAGCCGTGGGGTGTCGACAGCAACACCGGCACCAACCTGCCCGGCGACCCGGTACGCAAGGACATGGCGCGGGTTGAGGCGTTTGTCAGGCAGGCCAGAAGCGGGGCACAGCGGAAGATAAAGGAACTGAAGTGAGGTATCTATGCTGGCGAAACGCATCATCCCGTGTCTGGACGTCAAAGAAGGGCGGACGGTCAAGGGTATCAACTTTGTCAACCTGAGAGACGCCGGTGACCCGGTGGAGCAGGCCCAGATTTACGACCGCGAGGGCGCGGATGAGCTGGTTTTTCTGGACATTACCGCCTCCCACGAGGGCCGCGGGCTGATGATTGACATCGCCCGCCGCGTGGCGGAGACGGTCTTCATCCCCTTCACCGTGGGGGGCGGCATCCGCACGGTGGAGGATATGCACGCCATCATCTCCACCGGGGCAGACAAGGTCAGCATCAATACCGCCGCGGTGCGCCAGCCGGAGCTTATCACCGCCGGGGCAAAGGCATTTGGCAGTCAGGCCATCGTGGTTGCCATCGACGCCCGCCGCCGGCTGAACGGCGACGGCTGGGAAATCACCACCCACGGCGGGCGACAGCGCACCGGCATCGACGCGGTGCAGTGGGCCAGAGAATGCCAGGAGCGGGGCGCGGGCGAAATTCTGCTGACCAGCATGGACGCAGACGGGACCAAAGCCGGCTTCGACATTGCCCTGACACGGGCCGTAACCGGGGTGGTCTCCATTCCGGTCATTGCCTCCGGTGGCGCCGGCGCGCTGGAGCATTTTGCCCAGGTACTGACCGAAGCTGGCGCAGACGCGGCCCTGGCCGCCAGCCTGTTCCACTTTAAGGAGCTGTCTATTCAGCAGGTCAAGGATTACCTGGCCGAACAAGGGGTGCTGGTGCGGC
>RFJV01000124.1 GCA_003694775.1 Chloroflexota bacterium
GGGCCGGCCCGACCGGCTGGCCGGCTTTCGCCGGTCGACCATCCGGCTGGGGGGCAACGAGTACCCCATCATCCACCCCGCCGCCGACGGGATGGTCGACGGGGTGGTGCTGGAAGTGACCCCCGCGGAACTGCGCCGCATCGATGCCTACGAAACCAGTGCCTACCGCCGGACCCGCGTCCGGCTGGTCAGCGGTATGGAAGCGTGGGTGTACCGGGCTTAAGTTGCGGTGTGCCCCCCGGCTGGTATAATGTGGCTGGCGCGGGGTATAGGATGATGGGGCTTCATCCTTCACCCTTCCGCCTTCATCCTTTACGATACAGGAGCTTCAATGATGACTTCTGACACCTTTGACATTCTTCTTCTTATTGCTCGCCCTGCCGCCGGCAAAAGCGAGATTATCGACTATCTCAAGCGTACCGACGTACCCACCCGGCGGCAGAGGTTTCACATTGGCGAGTTCGAGGAGATTGACGACTTTCCGATGCTGTGGGCCTGGTTTGAGGAGGACGCCATCCTCTCAGAATTGGGGCATCCCCGCCTGCACACCGATGAAGACGGCTATTTTAAAGCCGTGTATTTGTGGGACGTACTGATTCGGCGGATTTGCCTGGAATACGCCAAACGCCGGCGCGATAATCCAGACTACCACCAGCAGATGACCACCATCATCGAGTTTGCCAGAGGCAAGGAACACGGCGGGTTTGCCCGCGCCTTCCAGCATCTCAGCCGGGAGGTGGTTCAGCGGGCGGCCATTCTGTATATCAACGTGTCGTACGAGGAATCGGTGCGGAAAAATCGGCGGCGCTTTAACCCTAACCGCCCGGACAGCATTCTGGAGCACGCCCTGCCGGATGAGAAAATGGAGCGGCTCTACAAAGAGATAGATTGGGAAGAAGTCAGCGCCGCGGACCCGGAGTTTATCAATATTCAGGGGCACCGCGTGCCGTACGTGGTCTTTGAAAACGAAGACGATGTGACCACCGGGCGCGGGGAGGCTCTGGGCAACCGGCTGGAAGAAGCGCTGGGCCGGCTGTGGGCACTGTACCGCCGCGGCAGGTCGGCCTGAAAGTCTATCCGAAAAGCTACCCGGCGGTGCAGAAACATTGTCTCACTGCCTTTCCGGTGAGGCCAGTATCAGAGCAACCCCAGTTGGCGCGCCACATCCAAAATTTTGGGGAGCGGTTCTTGCCACAGCCACATCACGTTCAGCCAAAAACCGGGCAGAATTTGCGACTCATATCGTCCGTCTGGGGTGGGCTGTAGCCGGTAGCGTCCATCATCTGCCAGTTGGTAAAATTCCGCTTGCTCGCGGTCAGGGTCAATCAGCCAATATTCACGGACACCGGCGGCTTCATATTCCACAAATTTTTCGCCGCGGTCGCGCCCGACACTCTCCGGTGATATGATTTCTATCACCAAATCGGCGGGTTCTGCCAAATATGTTGGTTTCAAAATGTTCATTCGTTCTTGAGAAATAAACATAATATCCGGTTCCCGGCCATGAGCATCTTTGCCGGGAATGCGCATCGTCAGCGGTGCAGAACGTACCACCCCTAATCCGTGTGTTTCGGCGAATAACCGCATTATTGACGAAAGCCATCCGACTAAATCCTGATGTTTGTCAGTCGCAGGTGTCATAATTTGCACGTCTCCGTTGACCAATTCGGCATGAACATCCATATATGTTTGTAGAAACTCTTCAAACGTGAGTTTTTCGGTGGCCTGAATCGGCGTGAATTGTGCTTTGATTGCTGTCATCCCGTACCTCCGCCCCATTCAATGCTGATATTATACCATCTGCCCAGCCGATTACAACAGGTCGGCGATGACGGCCACTGACCCGATTTTGCTGGTGGTCTGAACAGTAATCACCGGACCCTATATCAGGCTGTAGTGCCAGCCCACCGGTCGCCCGTCCCGGTAGGGCATAACGCCGTGAAACTGGCGCGGGTCGTCGCTGAACACAAGGGGCAGAAAGTAGCGGTCACCCTCCCAGAGGGGCAGGTCGAGGAGGCGCGATACTTCTACCCAGGAGAGGGAGCCTTCTGCATTTTCGGTGAACGGCGTGCCGCGGAAGCGGTCGATGCGGAAAATAAAACCAAACCAGTCCTCGCCGTTTTTGCCAAAACCGGGCCAGCTAATGGTCCCCCGGAGGGTTACTGCTTCGCATTCGATGCCGGCTTCCTCCCGGATTTCTCGCCGCAGACCGGACACCACATCCTCGTCGGGGGTGAGCTTGCCGCCCAGGCCGTTGTACTTGCCCAGGTGGTGGTCGTCGGCGCGGGTGTTGCGGTGAATCATCAGCACCTGTTGGCGGTCGGGTGACATTACATAGCCAAGCGTTGCCAGAATGGGAGTGTAAGGCATGGCAGACATCCTCCAGACAGTGTCGCCGGTAGTATACGCGCTCCGGCAGGATTGGAAAAATCGGGCCGGGACCCGGTTTGTTGGCCGACACGCTACCCCGAGATAATGTGAGATAGCTTACACCACAGTACGAAAAAGCGGGTATAATAGAGTTGGTGAGTTTGGGAGTTGGAGAGTTGATGGAGCGGGCATTTACTGCTGGAAAATATTAGCCTGGGCGATGATACAGGCGCACCGGACACACTCAGGTGCACATTCTGGTTAAAAAAGGAGGAAACATCAATGCCAAAAGCAATCTGGAACGGGGTTGTCCTGGCCGAAAGCGACCATACCGAAATTGTAGAGGGGAATCATTATTTTCCGCCGGAGTCTATCCACCAGGAATATTTTCTGCCCAGCGACACGCAGACTGTGTGCCCCTGGAAGGGTGTGGCCCATTACTACACCCTGGAGGTGAACGGTAAGGTCAACCGCGATGCGGCCTGGTATTATCCGTCGCCCAAGCCGGCGGCGAAGAATATTACCGGTTATGTGGCCTTCTGGCGCGGGGTAGAGGTGGTCGATTAGGCAAAGTGTGATATACTGTTCCCGTAAAATCTTTATCACTGCGGGGAACAGAAATGGTTCAAATCATCGATAAACAGTTTTACCGTCTGGTAGGCGGTTTGCTGGTTCTGCTGGTCCTTCTGCTGTGGCTGGCGCCGGCAGAAAAAACCCTCGGACAGGTGGTCAAGCTGATTTACCTGCACGGGGCCATGGTGCGCACTGCGGTGCTGTTGTTTGCCGTGGGACTGCCGGTCAATGTGGTGGGCCTGCTGACCCGCCGGACCGGCTGGCAAAGGTGGGGGCAGGCGCTGGTCTGGGCCGCGGTGCTGGTCTGGCTGGTGCATACGCTCCTGAGTATGCTTTCCACCTATGCCGCCTGGGGGGTGTGGATTGCCTGGTACGAGCCGCGGGTGCGGTTCACGTTCATCACCGCCGGGGTGGGGCTGGTGGTGATTGCCGCGGCCTGGCTGGTAGGCGAGCCGCGCTTCACCGCCCTGGCCTTTGCGGTGCTGTCGCTGATTGTGCTGGGGATGTTGCCCCAACTGGGGCTGGTCCAGCATCCCTTCAACCCCATCGGAACGTCGACCTCGGCGGCTATCCGGGGATTTTATGGGGGCATTCTGCTGGTCAGCGCGGCCCTGGGGGGATTGCTGGCCCGGTGGCTGTACCACCGTACACCGGCCAGAATGGAATGAAAAACCGCCGGTCTGCAATCTGCGGACCGGCGGTTTTTGTGCCAGGCCTTAAGAGGCCGGCGCTTTGTCCAGCACCATGTCTGCCAACTGCGGCAATACCGAAGCCACATCGTCCCGGATGACCACATCGGCCCGGTGGTCCAGGTAGGTGGGGTGGTAGTTGATGATGATGAGCTTCGCGCCGTTATCCAGGGCCAGCAGGGGCAGGTCCGCGGCGGGTGCCACTTCCAGCGATGAGCCAACTACCAGCATCAGGTCCGCGGCCTGAACCGCGGTCTGGGCGGCGACGAACTCCCGTACCGGCAACTGCTCGCCAAAGAGGATGACGTTGGGCTTCAGCACCCCGCCGCAGTGATGCCGCGGGGTCTGCCCGTCGCGGAGGAATTTATCGAACACCGCGGTCGATTCCTGGACATCGTAGCACTGGATGCAGGTTACTTCTCTGAGATTGCCGTGCAGTTCAACTACCTTGTGGGAGCCGGCTTTGGTGTGCAGGTCGTCAATATTCTGGGTGATGATGGCCTGCAGTTTGCCTTCCTGCTCCAGCGCGGCCAGGGCGTAATGGGCCGGGTTGGGCCGGGCGTTGAGCAGTTTATGGGCCAGCGGGTGTATCCAGCGGTAAAACTGCTCCGGATGCTTGCGGAAAGCGAAGATAGAGGCAACGGCCAGCGGGTCGGTGTGCTCCCACAGACCGGAATCCGGACTGCGAAAGTCCGGGATGCCGGACGGCGTACTGATACCCGCACCGGTCATGGCAACAATATTCCGGGCCTGTTTGATGAGCGCCGCGGCCTGTTCCAATTGATAGCGTAAGTCGGTCATAATTGTTCCCCCGTGTGAATTGACAGTTGGTTGGAATAACGGTGAGGAGCGGGAGCGGTGAATTTCCCCCCTGGTCCCCCCTGAATTTTGCAGTCCGGTTATTGGCCGGGCAGGCGAGATTCCGGAGACAGCGTGGGCAGGGTAAAGCAGAACGTACTGCCCTCTCCGGGACGGCTTTCCGCCCAGATTTTCCCCCCATGTTCCTCGATAATTTTGCGCGAAATGTACAGCCCCAGCCCGGTTCCGGCCGGCCCGCGTTCGCCGGTCTGTTTGACCTGATAGTACGGCTCAAAAATGCGCCGCAGTTCCTTTTCCGGGATACCCGGCCCATCATCGTGGACCTTTACTTGAATCTCGGCCGGCGCGGCGGAAACTTGAATCACTACCGTGCCTTCCTGGGGACTGAACTTGATGGCGTTGCCGATGAGATTGGTTAAAACCTGCTCCAGCCGCTGGTGGTCGCCCAGAATCACCGGCAGATTGGCCGGCAGGTCTGTTTCCAGGTGGACTTTCTGCTGGTGGGCGTAGCCTTGCAGTTTGAGCACGGTCTGGTGCACCAGCCTCTCCATCTCGACCGGCTCTTTCTGCAGGTCAATCTTGCCCCGCTCGAACCGCGAAAAGTCCAGCAGATTGCTGACCATCTCGCTGAGCTGGACCGCCTGCCGCCGGATGGTCGCCAGAAATTCGGCGCGGGTGGCTTCGTCCAGGTTTTTTTCGTCCTGCAGAATCTCGGTGAAGCCCTGGATGGAGAACAGCGGCGTGCGCAGTTCGTGGGAAATCATGGCAAAGAAATTGTCCTTCAGCTCTTCCAGCTCTTTTTCCCTGGTAATATCGTGAATAACCCGCACCTCCCCCTCAAGACCGCCATCCTTGTTGTAAACCGGCGTGGCAAAGACGCGCAGGGTTCGGGCCTGCGGGTACTCCAGCGATACGTCCACGGCCAGCAGGTCGGTGCGGGGCGGCTGGGGGGTAATGGGGCGGGTAATGTCGGCCAGGTTGGCCGGCAGGTCGGCAGAGTGGATGTTCTGGCCGATGATTTGCCCGGTGTGCAGGCCCAGCATCATCGCCAGCGACTGGTTGCAGGTTACAATCCGCCCCTGCCGGTCCATCAGCAGAACGCCGTCGGCCATGTGCTGGATGATGGCCTGAATCTGCTGTTTTTCTGCCGACACGCGGCCAAAGAGGCGGGCATTATCAATGATAATCCCGGCCTGCGAGGCCGTAATGGTCAGCATCCGTTCCTGCGCCTTATCGAACGCATCGGGCCGGGAGTCGTCCACATTGATTACCCCGATGACTTCGCCGTGGGCAAACAGGGGCACGGCCAGCAGGGAGCGGACTTCTTTGTCAAAGAAGATGAAATCCGGCATTTTGTGCGTGTCGGGTACGTACATCGGGCGGCCCGTTGCCGCCACCTGACCGGCAATGCCCTCACCCAGCTTGAGACGGGCGTGAGTCTTCCAGTGGGGTTTCAGGCCATCGGCGGCCTTGATTTCCAGATACTGCGTGTCCGGGTCCAGCAAAAACACACAGCATCCCCGGCATCCCAGGGCCTGGCGCAGGGTTATCACAATATGGTCCAGCAGGGCCTGCAGGTCCAGTTCGCCGGTAATTTCCTGGGCCATCGTGTAGAGTGTGGCTACCTCGTGGAGCCGCTGTCGGGTTTCGGTGTAGGCGCGGGCGTACTCCATAGCCACCGCGGTCAGCGTAGCCAGAATGCGGATAAGCTGAATATCGTCGCCGGAGTAGCTGTAGGCCGGATTCTTGTGGTAGATTTCCAGCAGGCCAACCAGCCGGCCTTTGACTTCCAGGGGCAGGGCAAACAGCGTCCCCCAGTGGGGTTTGTTCTTGCCGGTGGTGGTCGCCAGCGTCCATGCCGGCGGACGGCCTCCCTTGGCCGTATCCAGCCGCCCGATGACTGCCCGCCGGGTCTTGACCACCTGCCGGGCCACCGGGTCCTTGTCCAGGTGCACCGGCTGGTTTGGCGACCGCCAGACCCGGTCGGGGTTGCCGGGATAGCGGACAATGTACTCCGCCACCGCGGTGACCGCGTTCGCGCCGCGATTGAGGCGGCAGATAACGCACGCCCCGGCATCAACAGCCTGCACCAGCTTTTGGGCCAAGCCCCGCAGTAGCGTGTCGACATCCAGGGTGTTGCCCAGGGTTGAGGCACTCTCAAACAGCAGTTCCGTCACCCGCCGGTAATGGTGCATCTGCCGGCGGACCTCAAACGATTCCACCACCTGGGCTATGTACTGGGCCAGCAGGAGAACTACCTGCTGTTCCAGGCCGGTAAAGGCATCCGGACGGTCGCTTCCCACGTCCAGCACGCCGACCAGCTTTTTGTCGACCCGCATCGGCGCGGCCAGTTGGGACTGCACAATCGGCAGGCTGGTGTTTATTACCCCGGAAGGCCGGCCTTGCCGGGCCAGCAGACTCCGTCCCAGCGACGCGGCGTACTCCACTGCCTCCTCATCGGTCAGGCTGACCGCCGGCGGCGTGTCGAACCAGGGACGCTCTCCCTGCCAGCGGGCATTTTTCAGCACCAACTGCTGAGATTCGGTATCGACCAGGAACAGGTTGAGATACAGGTAGCCCAACCGCTGGGAAATAACCTCCAGGGCCGCGTCCAGAAACGGTTCCAGCTCTGCGGCCCCGGCCAACAACCGGTCCAGTTCGGCGATGACCTCCCAATACCGTTCCCACAAATCGGGCCGGTCCTGGCTTGCCGTTCCGGTTTGGGCGACCTGCCGCAGGCGGTGCTGGGCAGTCAGCAGGTCGAGCAGGGTTTGCGGCGGCAGGGCGTTCGCGGCCTGGGCCGCAGAGACCGTCAGGTTCAGCAGAGTTTCCAGATGGCCGGCCCGCTTGGCAGGCAAAAGCTCCCGCAGACGGGCCGGCAGATGGTCCGGCCTGTCCAGGGCAGACTGGAGCAGTTCCAGCCACTGCTCCGCCGGCATTGGGGCCGGTTCCGCGGCAAAGCGGCCTGCCCACTGCTCCTGCAGGGCCGGCAGAAGATGCTCCAGTGCACTGCTGTGCCCGGATGCAGATTCGGTTTTCCCCGTCACTCTCTGCGCCGACACGGGGTGCTCCTTAAAAAGGTGTCAGGTAGATTCATTGTACCATAATCCGGCAGAATCAAACAATGGGATTAATGGGCGGGGGTGTATTTCATTTTTGGGGCGAATTTTGATTGGCGGTAGGGCCGGCATCCCTATGCCGGGCCCATTTTCTGGGGCATAGGGATGCCCCAGCTACC
>RFJV01000685.1 GCA_003694775.1 Chloroflexota bacterium
CAGCCCGGCGTTTTTAACGTCGGGCCAACTCAGGTGCGACGCACTTTGACGGGAAAGAAGCGACCTTCCGGATGCAAATCACTTAAAAAGCAGACCAAAGCCAGTCTGAATAAGTACCTCGCACCTTATGCCTGAGCAGTTACGTTTTATTTTGTAGTATCGCCTATGGCGGTAGTTATTCGTGCATTCGTGTTTTATTCGTGGACGGCTGAGTAACCATTACAAAACAAAAAACTGGCGGGATGGCTGTTCATCCCGCCAGTTTGGGGAAACATTCCGGATGTTTACTGGTGGATAGAACGGATAAAAGCGACCACGTTCATCAGGTCTTCGTCGGTGAGGGCAGGGTTGCCGCCTTTGGGCGGCATGGCAACACCGGTGGTGTTCAGCGGGTCATCCGGTGTACGGCCTACCTTGATAAACTCTACCAGTTCCTGGTCGCTTTTCTGGGCCACGAACTCGCTGGTAGTCAGGTCTTTACCCAGACCTTCGATACCTTTGGCGTCGGGGCCGTGACAGGCAATGCACACACTGTCGTACACTTTTTTACCGGCTACGGCATCGCCAGCCGGCGCGGCCGGTTCGGCCTTCTGCTCCTGGGCCGGGGCAGGTTCAGACTTGCTTTCCTGGGGCAGTCGCTCCGCGCCCCCGCCGCCGCACGCGGTCAGGGCCAACCCCAGCACGACCAGCAGGGCGAACACAAATTTGTAGGGCTGATTCATTTTGACTCATTTCCTCCTGGAATGGTTTGGGTAATTTTTCACAGCTACAGGAAATTATAGCTGGAAAAGACAGTATTGAAAAACCAGCGGGTTTGTCTCCCTAATCTGAATGGGCGTGGTCGCCGTCCGGCATATCCATCCCGGAATGGTTATGCCCATCCTCTGGCGGGGCAAACGGGGTCGAAGGGTGCTGGCGATAGTGAGTCAGCAGGTCTTCAAACTGCATCACCTGCCCCTGGAGGTCTGCCGCGGCTTGTTGGGCCGCGGCTTCACCGGCAAAGGCCGCCAGCCCCGACAGCATCGGCGTGGTCAGGTGGTCGCTGTGCACATAGTAGGCTGTTTCCGCTCGAATCCAGGTATGCTCGTTGTACTCGTGGACAAACAAAGCCGCAACCTGCCCCGGCTCCCGCAGATACTGCTGAATCATGTCGCCAATATCATCAAACACGCGTTCTGTGCCGTCCTGCAGAACATACCCGGCGGCAAACCGTTCCTCGCTGACAATCATCCCGCAGAACTCGCACACATCCTCGCCATAATGGATGGTTGGCGGCTGGGGCGTGGCCGAGGCATCGGACGCGCAGGCACACACCCCCAGGCTGACTCCCACCACCAGCAAAAAACCGGTCAAAATTTTGCTCAGCATAGACTCTCCACGGATTACAGATTCTTGTACCGTACAAAAATGAGTCCCGCGGAACCCAGCGGCAGGACAATCCAGGCCGCCAGCACGGCCAGGAACAGCCACATCAGGTTATCGCGGTAGGTTTGCAGGGCGTAATGACCGGCCGGTCCCAGCACGTCCAGCGTGGCGTTGATGCTGACCAGCGAGGCCATCTTGAAAACCTGGAGCGGGTTCAGCAGGGCCAGGTCAAAAAGAGTCTGGATGGGCAGTTTGAAGGCCAGGGCCGTACCCATCAGCCCCAGGTCTGCGCCAAAGACCAGCACCAGCCAGGCAAACAGCGATACACCGATAGCCGTACTGCTGGCGCGGGTCAGCACACTGACCAGAAAGCCCAGGCTGAGCATTCCGCAGGCCAGGGCCACCGATAGGCCAACCATCCACAGATAGGCCGCGGGGTCGGTTTGCCCGCCCAGCAGGCCCAGAATAAAACCGGCCAGACCAAAACTGAACACCAGGGCGGCGGTGATGGAGACTGCCAGCCCCAGATATTTGCCCACCAGCACCTCCAGCCGGCTAACCGGCTGGGCCAGCAAAAAAGAAAGCGTGCCCCGCTCCCGCTCGCCGGAGAGACTGCCGGCGGCCACGGTCAGGGCCATGAGGGGGACAATCAGCAGAACCAGGTTTATCAGGCTGGCCGCGGTGCGGCCAAAGCCGGCAAAGCCGGCAAAGCCCGCCCCGCCGCTGGTCAGCGACAGCCACGACAGCAGGAGCGACAGGGCAGTAAAGATGACGGTAAACAGGATGAACCAGCGGTTCTTAAAAGAATCGTCTACCTCTTTTTTCAGCAGGGCCAGTACTATACGAATATCCATCGGGTTTCATCTCCGCTTACACCGCCGCAGAAGAACAGCACAGCGGGCTACAGGTCAAGCTCAAAATTCCGCACTTCTATATTATGGCGCAGTAAAGCCTGCAAGGGGGCAGTCTTAGCCGACGGCGAAACCAGCACCCGCACGCCGATACCGTTTCGGCGGGCGGCAAATCCCTGCGCCTGCAGAACTTCAATCGCTTCGTCCAGCCGGGTTTCCGGGACAATCAGCTTGAGCCGGACTTCCACTCCCAGGCAGGCGGCCAGTTCTGCCGGATTCTCGCACACGGCCCGGATGCGCCCGCCTTCCAGGGCCAGGACACGGGTTGCCAGCAGTTCCACCTCTTCCAGACGGTGCGAGGTAAAGAGGAGCGTTTTGCCCCGCGCCCGCTGGGCCTGCAGAAGGCGGAGAAAATCGTCGCGGGCCGAGGTGTCCAGGTTGCTGGTTGGCTCGTCCAGCACCAGCAGGGGCGGGTCAGACAGAAGGGCAATCGCCAGGGCCAGCCGCTGTTTCATCCCCCCAGAAAGGGCCGCCACCGGCTTGTCGGCATGGTCCAGCAGGTTGACATCTGCCAGCACTGTTTCCACCCTGTCCGCGGGCGCGTGCTTCAGGCTGGCGTAGAAATGGAGCGTTTCGCGGGCCGTCAGGTCGGGGTAGAAGGCCAGTTCCTGGGGAACATAACCGATGACGGCACGGGCCTGCTTGCCCTGCCGGAAGGCATCCCAGCCGTTGACCTGCACCTGTCCCGCGGCGGTGTACAGTCCCAGCAAACAGCGAATGATGGTCGTTTTTCCGGCCCCATTTGGCCCCCACAGGGCCACAGCCTCCCCCGCGGCCACGGAAAAGGACACATCGTCCACGGCAGTGAATTTCCCAAAACGTTTGGTCAGATGCGCAATTTTTATCATCTCGGCTTGTTCCTGTATGGGAATAGGGGCAAATGCCGGCTGTGTCTGCCCGGTCTGTTTTTTGCCCGACCCGCGGCGGCGAACGCCAAAAACAACCGCGGCGACCAACCCCAGCAGAGCAGAGGTCGCGGCCAGCAGAGGCCAGACGGGACGGGCCTCAGGTTGGGGGACCGCCGGTACCACGGGCGACATCAGGGGCGCGTCGTCCGTGAACTTGGGCCGGGGCTGAAAGATGGGAAAGGCTTTGGCGGCCAGTTCGACGGCCTGCTGGGCCGGGCTGAGCTGGAAGAGGCGCAGGGCCGGTGTCCGGTCCATCATATTTTCAAACAGGCTTTTGGACACGTACGGCAGGTCGCCCAGGCCATCACCGTCTGCGTCATAGCCGGTGTAGTCGCTCCAGAAATTCCCCTGCCCGTTGACGGTAAATCCGTTGCCCTCAAAGGTGCCGCTTCCGGTCAGCCCCACCTGCTCCAGGTTGTCGATAAAACTGTTCCGGCTGAAGTAGTTCCGCTTGACCGATGGGTTGAACAGCAGGCCAATATCGTTGTTCACAAAGGCATTGCGGGTGAAGTGCTGGCGCACATCCACCGACCAGGGGGAGTTGTCAAAATAGATTCCTACCCGGTTACTGCTGAACAGATTGTCGGTGGCTTCCACGCCGTCCATATCCTTCAGGCCGATGCCGTAGCCGCTGGGGCCGCGGTTGCGGGCAAAAACATTGTGGCGCAGGGTCAGGCGGCGGCTGTACATCAGAAACGCGCCCACCGAGTTGCCTTCAATCCAGTTGTTTTCTACCAGATTGTCGTCGCAGTACATAAAGTGCAGGCCGTACCGCCCGTTGGTAATCACATTGTCGCGGATAACGGCCCCGTTGTTGTACCACAGCACCACGTCGCGGCCCCTATCCACCCGGTTGCCGATAACCTGGGCCTTCTCACTGTACCACACCCGGATGGCGTCGCCGCGGGCCGGGACGGGCAGGTCTTTGGCCCCTACGGTATTGTAGGCAATACGGCTGTCCGGCGAGTCCTTAATGTACACGCCAAACAGCACGTTTTCCAGCCGGTTCTGCTCGACCCGCAAGTGCGGGGATTTGTCTACAGCGATACCGGCATTTTCCTTGTCCAGACGGGCGCCGCTGTTGCGGATAACCAGGCCGCGGATGGTGACATCCGGGGCCTGATTGACCTCCAGCACGTTTCCCTGGTTCTGCCCGTCCAGCACCGGCCAATCGACGCCTTCCAGGGTCAGCGGTTTATCAATGACAAAGTTTCCCCGGTAA
>RFJV01000125.1 GCA_003694775.1 Chloroflexota bacterium
CCCATCACCCCGGACGACCTGGCCCGCCTGACGGGGGGGCAGAAGGTGGATTTGAAGTCAGAAAAATAGTTCTCTTGCCGGAAAGGACAGTCTTATGTCCGCCTCTGCCATTCAACGTCACCTGCCCATCCTGCTGATACTCCTGCTGGCGGCCTATCTTCGGCTGGACGGATTGAATGAACCGGGATTATGGTTGGATGAAGCCGCCTACACTATAGCCGCGCAAAAACCCATCATCGACCAGATAATCAATCCAATTGAAACGCTTCGTGATTCTATTGGCGCGGCAGACCCTGTACTGTCCTCCATCCCTTTTGCCCTGGCGCTAAGACTGGGTTTTTCCAACTATACTGCCCGTTTACCTGCGGCGATGTTTGGGATTTTAACCATCGCCACGATGTACCAACTGGGACGCAGTATGTTTAGCGAGAGTGTTGGGCTGGCCAGCGCGCTGCTTCTCTGCGTATCTGGTTTTCATCTCCTGTATTCTCAGGAGGCGCGCAGTTATGCTCAACTGACCTTCTTCACGGTAGCATCTTTCTGGTTTTTGTATCGGGCCACCACCCGCCATCGATTGACCGACTGGACGTGGTACACGCTGGTAGTCTGGGCCGGTATGTCAAGCCACTACGATATGGCCTTTGCCGTTTTTGTCCAAGGCGTATTTGTGCTGTTTACCCCGGTTTTAGAACATTTCCGTACCCAACTCCCATGGAAAAACCGCGCTATCTGGCGCAACTGGGTCTACTTCGCGGCGGCAATGGTGCTGGTATTTTTGGCCAGACTTCCCTGGCTGGCCGATTTTCTCTACTGGTCGCAGAGAACGGTCGGAGGCCCGTACCCGCTTCAACTGCAGTCCAACTTTGTTCGTTCAATCCAAACGATGCTGGGAGACCAGTCCGGTATCTTAGGCCTTTACGCCGGATTGGGTATTATTGGTATGGCCTTCGCGTTTTATTACCGCAGACGAGCCGCTCTGCTTCTGACGATATGGCTGGTGCTGGCAATACCGGTGACCATCTTTGGATTGTGGTACGTATCACAGTTTTTTCACCAGCGGCACGTTATCTGGAGCTTACCCGCCTTTCTGCTGGCAACGGCAAACGGCGCGGTAGCTATTCCCCAGATGTTGTTTCGGCAAAGAAAAGCCCCCATCCGGACTGGCCTCACCGGGCTGGTAATTGCACCGCTGTTGGTTGTCAATTTGATGCAGGCCCAACAGATTCCACAAATCAAACAGCACTGGCCTTTGGGTAAACTCCAGGAAGCGACAGCTTACATCGCAACACAGGCCCGGCCACACGAGATTGTCATCGGCATTCCCAACGCTCAATACTTGAAGCTGTACATTGAACCGGTCCGGCAGGACCTGAGCTATATTGATACCCGCAGTACAGCGTTACCGGCTGCACTCAATGGAGTCTGGTACGTTTTTTTCGACATTCAAAATGTACCTCACCCCGGAGAAGCCGGTGTTCAGTATCAACAATTTCAAGACCTGCTGGTTGTCTACCAGCCGGAACCATGCCAAGGGGCGGCCTGCATCGGGAGAATTGAACGACGACTGCAAGAGGTCATCGAGGCCAATCCCAACGCCGCCGGAACCCCGAAATTCAAGGCAATTTTGTCTGGCCTCGCCAGACTGCAAGAATCAGATTAACAAAGGAGCCAACCATGCACGCCAAAATCACCCTCTTACCCGGCGACGGCATCGGCCCGGAGGTAGTGGCCGAAGCCGTCAAAGTTCTCAAGGCTGTGGGCCAGAAA
>RFJV01000126.1 GCA_003694775.1 Chloroflexota bacterium
AATTCAAAATTCAAAACTATAAATAGGTGTTTTATTCGCGGACGGCTGGGCAGTTATCCGGAATCAAAAAGGGGCGGCAAAGGTTATGTCTCTGCCACCCCTACTGCCGGTCCGCTAGCGGACTGCTTACAGCCGTTCCAGCTCGTCAATCATCTGCTCAATGACCCGGAAGCCGCCGCGCCAGAAGCCGGCGTCGGCCATATTGATGCCGGCCTCGGTGAGGATGTGCTGGGGACTGGCCGACCCGCCGTAAGACAGGATTTTGACCAGTTTGGGGGTAAAGCTGGCCCCTTCTTCCCGGTACTGCTGGTACAGCGACAGGGAGAGCAGTTGCCCGAAGCTGTAGGCATAGCAGTAAAACGGCGTATGGTAGATGTGGGGGATGCAAATCCATTCCAGTTGAAAGTCATCGCTTACCTCTACCGCGTCGCCGAACTGCCGGTGCAGGTTTTCCAGGTAGTGCCGGTTCAGGTCGTCCATCGTTTTGCCTTCGGCGACCAGCCGGTGGGCCTCCCGCTCAAACAGGACAAAGTAAGCCTGCCGCAGGACGGTGGCGTAGGCATCATCGATGGCCTCGGCCAGCAGGGCGCGGCGCACTTGCGGGTCGCTCTCCTGAGCTAACAGCCGGTCGGTGAGCAGCATTTCCGAAAAGACGGACGCGGTTTCGGCCATCGGCAGGGCGGAGTGGAAGGTCAGCACGGAGTGGTCCGCGGCCAGCATGGCGTGGATGGCGTGCCCCAGCTCATGGGCCAGCGTGGCCACCTGACGGGGTTCGCCGGTGTAGTTGACCAGCACATAGGGGGTCAGACCGGGCAGAATACTGGCGCAGAAGGCCCCGCCGCGTTTACCGGGCCGGATTTCCGCGTCGATGTGGCGGTCGTCGAACACCCGGCGGGCACTGGTGGCAAAAACGGGAGAGAACTGCTGGAGACTGTCCAGCACCATCTCTACCGCCTCCGGGTAGGGGATTTTCTTTTCCGGGGTCTGGCTGAGGGGCGCGTACAGGTCGTAGCGGCGCAGTTTCCCGTTGGGCAGGCCCAGCCAGCGGGCTTTCAGTTTGAAATAGCGATGGAAGACCCCCGCCTGTTCCGCACACACGTCCAGCAGGGTGTCGACCACCGGGTCCGGGATGTCGTTAGCCAGATTGCGCACCGCAATGGGCGAGGCAAACCGGCGCAGGCCCAGATTTTCCGTGGCCCAGTCGCGCACCCGGTGGATGTAAATCTGGGACAGAACCGTGGCCTCCTGACCGTACACCCGGAACTGCTCCTTGTAGGCCGCTTCCCGCACCTCAGGCCGGGGACTGCGGACGTAGGTCATCAGTTCGTCGCGGGTCAGCTTTTTCTTTTCGCCGTCCACTTCCAGCTCAAAGGTGAATTTGCTGGTCAGCATGTCGTACAGGTTGACCAGGGCATTGACGCCGTTCACATCTTTGAGGTTGATGATTTTTTCTTCCGACTCGGCCAGGGTGTAGTCTTTGAAGAGCCGGTCCTGCTCCAGGCTGTAGCGGACATCGCCGGCGTACTCCAGCAGACGGTTGGCCGCGGCGTCGTCCAGGCTTTTCCACCACAGGCTGAAAAAGAGGATGCGGTTTTGGGCCTCGGTGAGAAGCTGGTCCATCCGGCCCATAAAAGCCAGCGCGGCCTGGTTCTGCGTGTCTTCAGAAAACCAGAGCTGGCCGTAACTGCCCAGCCGGTTGGCAATCTGGGCAAACCGCTCCACCTTCTGCAGAATAGCGGCGAACGCTTCGCCCGGCATATCTGCCGACAGGTCGGGGCGGACGGCCTCGATTTCTGCCGTTACCTGCTCCAGTTCGGCGACCAGCCGTTCGACCGGCTCGCCTTCCGGGGCAGAGATAAGCTGGTCCAGCGTCCAGCGGGACTGTTGGTAGGCTCCATTCTTTTCCGTCACTTTGGTCTCCTCGTATAAAATAACGTTGGGGTTGGGCAACATTAATGTCGCCCAACGGACTTCCTTGACTCAGGGTTGGGGATACTGCTACAGAATGAATTTTTCAATCACTGCGGCCACGCCGTCCTGGTCTACCGGCGGCGCGACCCAGTGGGCAATTTCCTTCAGTTTGTCGGGTGCGTTGCCCATAGCCACGCAGGTTCCGGCCACGGTAAAGGTGGTGTAATCGTTAAAGGAATCTCCTACCACCAGCACGTCATTCAGAGAAAAGCCCTGGTAATCCAGCATATCCTTCAGCGCGCCGGCCTTGGACACGGTTCGAGCCACGGCGTTGCCAAAGTAAATCCCGTTGCTGGGGTCCAGACTCCACGACATTTTGCAGTACTGCTCCATCTGCTGGCTGACGATGTCGGCCCGCCGTTTTTCATCTTCATTGGCCGCCAGCAGCTGCCCCTTGACAATCTTGATGCGGTTGACCAGCCGCATCAGGTCGGTGACCAGGGGGTTGATTTGCAGTTTCTCCCGCTGGTGGTCTGCCAGCGGGCCTTCCTTTTCGATAAAATAGAAGTCGTGGGCATAGATTTCCAGGAACAGGTCGTACTGCCGGGCCAGCCGGATAAGCTGAGCCGCCGCGTTCGGCGGCAGGGCCTTGAGAAACACCAAATCGTTGCTGGGCCAATCGACCACCGCCGCGCCGTCAAAAACCACGTGCAGGCCAGACAGTTTCAGATGTTTGAACAGGTGGTAGCAGGCTTCTGTGGCCCGTCCCGTACTCAATGAAATCTTCACCCCTTTGGCCTGGGCCGCCCTGATGGCCTCGGTAACGCGCCGGCTGGGGTAGGCTCCTTTACCAATCAAAGTGCCGTCTACGTCCAACACCAGGTATTTGTAGCGTGGTAGCGCCAGAACTTCCCGCCCTTTCTGCTGTTCTTTTGTTTGTTCGATAGTTGCCGGAACGGATTGGGTCAGCATTGGGAAATGTGGATGAACCGGGTTTGAATAAGTTTTGAAATTTTACACATCTTGTCAAAATCGAGAAATACCGCATGACATTTTATTGTTACTATCGGCATTTACCAAATTGACTTGAGCATTTTACCTGAAAGTACTATCTTGATATGGATTTTGGCGAGACCCGATATCGGGGTATAGTTTCAAGCGTGAAAAATCCGGGCCGTATCCGCAGAATTTTAACCTTCTCTATCCGCCTCATGCTCTTGCTGGGCGTACTCTTTGGTGTAGGACCGTCCGCTACCCCGCCGCGCCACGCTCTGACGGTCCAGCTGGCCGAAGTCACCGCCCCCTACCGCTTTGATTTCGTCAACTGGGAGTCCTACGCCCTTCTCGACGAGCTGAACCGCCGGCTTTCCCCGCCGCCAGTTCCCGCCGATACTGCGGCCCAGACCGCCCTGGTAGAAGCGTTCCTGGCCCGCGAAGCGACCCGCGCTGACCTGGAACGCCAGCTCAAGCGGCTGTACGCCCTCTGCCCCCAGAGACACGCCAACGGCTGTTCTGCCGCTCAGGCCCGCCAGTTGGCCCAACTGCAAAGCCGCCAGGACCGCCTGACGGTCTGGCAGACCCGGCTGGCCCCGCTGGTGGAAACCATCCTGGCCCGCCAGACCGAAACCATCCTCCGCGATGAGGGCTTTGTCTGGCTGGGGATGGTCTTCCCGCCGGTAGCGTTTCGTTTTGTCGACCCGCCGACCGCCCTGATAATCTCGCCCCGCGCCCGCATTGAAAACCGCTACTTCGTGCCGCTCCGCCCCGGACTGGACATCCCCACCCGCGAGCGCATCGAGTCTGCCCTCGACCGCCGCGGCGACATCTCCAGCTACGTTACCGACATCGGCGGGCTGGGAAGCTACCCTACGATGGTCATCTACCACGACTCGCTCACCTACCTCACCGAAACCATCGCCCACGAGTGGACGCACAACTACCTCTTCACCTTCCCCACCAACATCGCCTGGGGCTACCAGACCTTTCCCCGCCTGACCACCATCAACGAAACCACCGCCGAAATCGTCGGGCAGGAAATCAGCCGCAAGCTTATCACCCGCTTCTACCCCGATTGGGTCGACAAACTGCCGCCGCTGGACGAAGCCGGCCAGCCCGCGCCCCGCCCCCCTTCCGAGTTCGACCTGGCTCTGCGCCGCATTCGCCGGTATGTCGACCAACTGCTGGCCGGGGGCAAAATAGAAGAAGCCGAAAGCTATATGGAAGCGGAACGGCAGAAGCTGGTCGCCAAAGGCTACAGTTTGCGCAAGCTCAACCAGGCCTATTTTGCCTTTCACGGCTCTTACGCGGCCAGCCCGGCCTCTATTGACCCCACCGGCCCCCAACTGCGCCAACTGCGGGCCGCCAGCCCGTCCCTGCAGGCCTTTCTGAACCGGGTTGGCTGGCTGAACAGCTACCAGGATTACCTCGCCTGGCTCCAGGAGGCTGGCCTTTCACCTGACCCCCACAAATGAACCCCATTTGACAAAACACCGCACCTGTGTTATTTTCCTGCCAATTACATAGAGCGTCTCAGCGGAGTCCGTGTGGCCCGGATGCCCCGGACACGCCCAGGCGTGGGGGAAGACCGGTGCGCTTTTCAGCAAGTCCGGCGCTGTCCCGCAACGGTAGGCCGGTTGGCCGTTGGCAACCGGCAAGCCCGAATACCCGCCGCTGAGCTGTCTCGTCACCACCTACGAGGATTAGGGGGGCGGGAGCACGATTGTATTGCGACCCCCGCCAGCCGGGGATTTTTTTTACCTCTCGCAGTACCTCGCGTCTGTACCGCTGAACCCCTCCTGGCAAAAATCCATTTCATGCTGGAGGAACAAAGATGCTACAGCAAACCATCCAAACCATTGCCCCATTGAACGAAGAAGCTATGGCCCGCGCCAGGGCCAGACAGGACCAGCTCACCAAACCTGCCGGCTCATTGGGACGGCTGGAAGACTTGTCGGTGCAGTTGGCCGGCATTACCGGCGTGCTCAACCCGCCGCTGGCCCGCCGCGCCGTGCTTGTCGCCGCCGGCGACCACGGCGTCACTGCCGAGGGGGTCAGTGCCTTTCCCTCAGAAGTGACGCCCCAAATGGTGCTCAACTTCCTCAACGGGGGCGCGGCCATCAATGTTCTGGCCCGACAGGCCGGGGCGCGGGTGGTCGTGATTGATGCCGGTGTGGCCGCCGACCTGCCGGAACACGAGGACCTGATTCCGGCCAAAGTGGCCCCCGGTACGGCCAATTTTGCCCAGGGACCGGCGATGACCCGCGACCAGGCCGTGCAGTCCATCGAAGCCGGTATTGCCGCCCTGGAGCGAGAGTACCGCCGCGGCCTGGATATCGTCGCCACCGGCGATATGGGTATTGGCAACACCACCCCCTCCAGCGCCATCTGTGCCGTCCTCACCGGCGCCGACATTGACCAGGTGACCGGTCGCGGTACCGGCATCAACGATGAGGCCCGCCGGCACAAAGTCGAGGTGATTCGCCGCGGTCTGGAGCTGAACCGGCCCGACCCCAATGACCCCATCGACGTGCTGGCAAAGGTGGGCGGTTTTGAAATCGGCGCCATTGCCGGTATCATACTGGGCGCGGCGGCCCGGCGCATCCCCGTACTGGTGGATGGTTTCATTTCTACCGCCGGCGCGCTCATTGCCGCCGGTCTGTCGCCCCTGAGCAAAGGTTACATGATTGCCGCCCACCGCTCCGTGGAACCGGGGCACCAGATTATGCAGGAACACCTGGGCTTGTCGCCCATCTTCCAGCTTGACCTGCGGCTGGGCGAAGGAACCGGCGGCGCACTGGCTATGCCGGTGGTGGCCTCTGCCGTCGCCATCCTCAACGAGATGGCTACCTTCGCCGACGCCGGAGTGAGTGAAAAGATAGAGTAGGGGCAACCCTGTGTGTTTGCTCCCACCCCCTCCCTCTCCCGCCCGCGGAGGAGGGAGGGGCAGGGGGTGGGGTGAGGGCATTATCTGCCCGGCCCGGACAGGTCAAATATCGATGACGATTCATTACCCGCCAATTACCGTTGCTGTTCCCGGAACCTGCGGCGAACTGGTTCAGGGCTGGTCGCCGGAGTGGGACGAACCGGTGCTGGTCTCCTGCCCCATTGCCCGCTACAGCCGGGTGCAGGTGCAGATAGAGCCGGTGCCGGGCATCCGCCTCCCCGGACGGCGGCAGACTCTGCCCAAGCTGGTCCGTGCCGCCCGCCTGTTCCTGGAATATGCCGGGCGTCCCGACCTGGGCGCCACCGCAGCCGTGCAGTCCGACCTCTTGCCGGGCCGGGGAATGGCTTCCAGCACTGCCGACATCGTCGGGGTGATGGCCGCGCTGGCGCTGGGGCTGGATTTCCCCCTCGCGCCGGAAGAGATGGCCCGCCTGGCCTGCCGGATTGAACCCTCCGACAGCACCATGTTCCCCGATTTGACTCTGCTGGCCTACCGGGGCAGTGCCCGGTGCCAACGGCTGGGACCGTGCCCGCCGCTGGCCCTGCTCCTGCTGGATGCCGGCCCGCCGGTAGACACTCTGCGCTTCAATGCCCGCCTCAACCTGGACGCGGTCCGCAAGCTGGCCCCGGCCACTGCTGAGGCCGTTGCCTTGCTGACAGCCGGTCTGCGCACCGGCAATCCCGCCGAAATTGCCGCCGCGGCTTCGCTGAGTGCCGCCAGCTACCAGGTGGTCAGCCCGCATCCCCTGCTGGAGCAGGCTGTCCGGTGGGCCGGAGAAACCGGCGCCCTGGGCGTTGTCCGGGCGCACAGCGGAAGCGTCATCGGCCTGCTGTTTCCAGCCGCCGCGTCGCTTCAGGAGCCGGCCCGCTGGCTGGCTCGCCGCTTCCGGGGGCGCATCGTCCAGACCGCGCTGGTTCCCGGCGGGGCGCAAGTGCTTACGCCCGGCATTCCATTCCCTCTGATGGAGGTCAACCAGACTTTATGACCGCCCGTACGCTGATGATTTTGGGCACCCATTCCAACGCCGGAAAGTCCATCCTGGTGACCGCCCTGTGCCGTATTTTTGCTCAGGAGGGCTACCGCGTGGCCCCGTTCAAGGCCCAGAATATGGCCCTGAACGCCGGTGTCACCCCCGATGGGCACGAAATAGGCCGGGCCACCATTGCCCAGGCCGAGGCCGCGGGCGTGCCGCCGCATGTCGACATGAACCCCATTCTGCTCAAGCCGGAGGGACACCGCCGGAGCCAGGTAGTGCTCAACGGCCGGCCCTACACCCACATCACTGCCGAAAACTGGCTGAACCTGAAGCAGTTCCTCTGGACGCAGGTCACCGCGGCCCTGGACCGCCTGCGCCAGCGGTTCGACCTGGTGATTATGGAAGGCGCGGGCAGTCCGGCGGAAATCAATCTGAAGGATGGCGACATTGTGAATATGCGGGTGGCCCGGTATGCCCGGTCGCCGGTTCTGCTGGTGGGGGATATTGACCGGGGCGGGGTGTTTGCCGCGCTGGCCGGAACGATGCTGTTGCTGGAGCCGGAGGAGCGGGCGCTGGTCAAGGGGTTTGTCATCAACAAGTTCCGGGGCGACCCGTCCCTGCTGGGGGATGGTCTGCAAATGCTGAGGGAACGGGCCTACAACGTCCCCACGCTGGGGGTTATTCCCTGGCTCCCGGACATCGGCGTGGCCGCGGAAGATTCCGTGGCCCTGGATGACCCGCCGCGGTCGCCGGTCGACCCAGAGGCCTCGGTGGACATCGCCGTGATTCGCCTGCCGCGCACTTCCAACTTTGATGATTTCGACCCGCTGGCCGCGGAGCCGGGCGTGCAGGTCCGCTTTGTCGACCGGCCAGCCGCGCTGGGCCGGCCCGCGGCGGTTATCCTGCCCGGAAGCAAGATGACGCTGGACGACCTGGCCTGGCTCAGGGAAACCGGCCTCGACCGGCAGGTGGTCGAACTGGCCCGGCAGGGAACCGCGGTGGTGGGTATTTGCGGCGGCTACCAGCTCCTGGGCCGCTCGCTGAACGACCCGGATGGAGTCGAATCCCCGCCCGGCACCCGCGCCGAGGGACTGGGACTTCTGCCGGTTGAAACTGTTTTTGCCGGCGACAAGCGGACGGTGCAGGTGCAGGCCGTTTTGCAGGCGTCAGAAGGGTTTTTGGCCGACCTGCAGGGTTCGCCCATTCAAGGGTACGAAATTCATATGGGCCGGAGCCAACTGCTGGACCGGGCGGCTTGGCCGCTCTGCCGCATCGGCGCAGAGGCAGATGGGCACCCCGACGGCGCGGTCACTACCGGGGGGCGCATCTGGGGCACTTACCTGCACGGCATTTTCGATAACGATGCCTTCCGTCACGCCTGGCTTACCAGCCTGGGCTGGCAGGGAGCAGGCCGGCGATTCGACCGGGAGCAGGCTTACAACCGCCTGGCCGACCACGTCCGTGCCCACCTGGATATGGATGCTGTACACCGAATTGTGTGGACGTAGGGGCAGACTACCGTCTACCGTCTACCGTTTACCACGTCTCTATGAACGGCTACCGTCTGAGCGTAATCCTTCTATCCCTGTTCCTGGACCTGGTTCTGGGCGACCCGCCGAACCGGTTCCATCCGCTCCTGCTGATGGGCCGGTGGTTGTCGTGGGGCCGGCGGCGGGCGCCGCATCGAGGCCGGTTCTGGTTTGGCGCGGGCTGGACGCTGGTCGGGATGGGGCTGTTCAGCCTGCCGTGGCGGTGGCTGGGGCAAAAAATACCGTGGCCCGCGGCGCTGATTTTTTCCGCGGGGGTGCTGAAGCTTCTCTTTGCCTACCGCAACCTGCGGCAGGCCGTACTGGAGGTGCACACTGCCCTGGCCGCGGACAATCTGCCCGAAGCGCGGCGGTTGCTGGGCTGGCATCTGGTCAGCCGGGACACCTCGGCGCTGACCGCGGGAGAAGTGGCCGGCGCGGCGATTGAGTCCCTGGCCGAAAACCTCACCGACAGCGTCACGGCTCCGCTGTGGGCCTATGCGGTTGGCGGACTGCCCGCGGCCTGGGCCTACCGCTTTGTCAACACCGCCGACGCGATGTGGGGCTACCGGACGCCGGAACTGGAGCAGTTGGGAAAATTTCCGGCCCGGCTGGATGACGCGCTGAACTGGCTCCCGGCCCGGCTGACCGGCTGGCTGCTGGTCGCCGCGGCCTGGCTGGCCGGCGAGGATGGTCGTCGCGCCGCGCAGACTATGCTGGCCCAACACGGACGGACGGCCAGCCCCAATGCCGGCTGGACCATGAGCGCCATGGCCGGCGCGTTGGGAGTCACTCTGACCAAGCGGGGCGTCTACGAACTCGCCGGCGGGCCGGCTGACCCCACTGCGGCGGATATTCGCCGGGCACTCCGGATGGCAGATGTCTGCGTGGCCCTGAGCGTGGCCCTGATTGGGTGGTCCGGGCGCGGAAGACGGAAGGATGAGGGCGGAGGGATGAGGGATGAAGGATGAAGGATGAAGGATGAAGGATGAAGGATGAAGTGGGTACCTGTTCGGGGTTAGATGAACTATTTGCCGATAATCAGGTGTAGTAAAACGTAACAGCGTAAAACGTAAGACCAGAATGTTACGCATTACGTTTTACGTAAGTTGGCAGGAATTGATGGCCTTTTGACCGGATTTTTCTGTTGGCCTGAGCAGTTTGTTTTGTGGGATTCTTGTGGGATAATGTGGGATTCTTGTGGGATATTTGCGGGATAGTGTGGGATAGTATGGGATATGGGGTGAGTCTCCAATCTCCACTTTCCTTCATCCTTCCGCCTTCATCCTTAAATTTCCAGGGGGGTACTTATGCCAACATCAGACAATCAGCGGAAGGGATTGGTCATCGTCAACACGGGCAACGGCAAGGGAAAGACCACGGCCGCGCTGGGGCTGATGATGCGGGCCTGGGGCCGGGGGATGCGGGTCGGCATTGTGCAGTTCATCAAGCATGAAAATGCCCGCTTTGGGGAAGTGCGGGCGGCAGAAAAAATGGGGGGTATCCTCTGGCTGACCACTGGCGACGGCTTTACCTGGAAAAGCAAAGACCTGGACGAAACCCAGGCCCGCGCCCGGCACGGCTGGCAGTTGGCCCAGGACCTGATTACCGGCGGCCAGCTCGACCTGCTGGTGCTGGATGAATTTACCTACCCCCTGGCCTACGGCTGGCTGGACACCGGTGAGGTCATCGGCTGGCTCAGGGAACACAAGCCGCCGGCCCTGCATCTGGTCATCACCGGGCGCAGAGCGCCGGAGGCATTGATAGAATACGCCGACCTGGTCACGGAAATGCGGGAGGTCAAACATCCCTACAAGGAAGGCATCCGCGCCCAGGCCGGCATCGAATTTTGACCCCGGCCACCGCGTGCCCGTCCGACTCTGGCTGGCTACGCCAACCGCCGTTTGATTTCCTCGGTCAGGGCGGGGACAATCTCAAACAGGTCGCCGACAATCCCGAAATGGGCGTACTTGAAAATCGGCGCGTCCGGGTCCTTGTTGATGGCGACAATCACCCGCGACGTTTTCATCCCGGCCAGGTGCTGGATGGCTCCGGAAATGCCGCAGGCGATGTACAGGTCGGGCTGAACCGTTTTTCCGGTTTGCCCCACCTGGTGAGCGTAGGGTATCCAGCCGGCATCCACCGCGGCCCGGCTGGCGCCCAACGCGCCGCCCAGGGCCTCGGCCAGGGCCTGGACGGGGGCAAAGCCGTCCGGCCCACCTACGCCGCGCCCCCCGGACACTACAATGCGGGCCTCGGTCAGGTTGACCTGCCCGGACGCGGCTTCCACCCCTTCGATGGTGGTTGGCGTGTCCGCCTCGGTGA
>RFJV01000686.1 GCA_003694775.1 Chloroflexota bacterium
ACCTGCTCCACCCTCAGAACCGCCCCGTTGTCCTGCGGCTCCGCCGCGACCTGGTCCGGCTCATCAAACAGGGCCATCCGTGGGTGTTTGCCGACGCGCTCCGCGAACTGCCGGAGGCACGGCCCGGCTCGGCGGCTGTTCTGCTGGACCACCGCAAAGGCCGCGAGATTGCCCGCGGCATCTACGACCCGCTCAGCCCGCTGGCTCTGCGGGTGTGCACCACCGACCCGGCCATTCCCCTCGACACCGCCTGGGCGGAGCACCGTTTTGCCCAGGCTCTGGCCCTCCGCCGGCAGGTTATCGACCGGACAACCACCGGTTTCCGCCTCTTCAACGGCGAGGGCGACGGTCTGCCCGGCCTGGTCTGCGACCTGTACGGCGATACCGCGGTGCTCCAGCTTGACGGCGACGGCCCGGCGGGCTTCTGGAACCCGGACGGCATTGCCCGCTGGCTGGTCGACACCCTGTCTGTGAACCGGGTTTACCTGCGTCCCCAGTCCCGGCGCGAGGAGGGACCGGGCCGGTTCATCTGGGGCAGGCGGCCCGGCGGACCGGTTCCCTTTCTGGAAAACAGCCTGCGCTTTACCGCAGACATCGTTGCCGGGCAGAAAACAGGTTTCTACCTGGACCAGCGGGACAACCGCCGGCGCATCGGGCGGCTGGCAGAGGGCCGCCGCGTGTTGAACCTGTTTGGCTACACCGGCGGCTTTTCCGTGTATGCCGGAACGGGGGGCGCGGCGCACGTCCTCACCGTCGACCAGGCCGGCCCGGCGCTGGCCGCGGCCCGCGACCATTGGGAGCTGAACGGTCTGCCGCCAGAAAAGCACCGCACCACCCGGCAGGATGCCTTTGCATTTCTGACCACGGCTATCCGGCGCAAGGAGCAGTGGGATTTGGTAATTATCGACCCGCCCTCCTTCGCCCCGAACCGGCAGGCCGTACCGCGCGCCCGGCAGGCCTATCGCCAGCTTGCCGCCGACGGCGCGGCGGTGACCGCATCCGGGGGCGTGCTGGCCCTGGCTTCCTGCTCCAGCCACATCCGCGAGGAAGAGTTCCTGTCGCTTTGCCAGGACGGCCTGTCGCGCGCCCGGCGGACAGCCCGTCTGCTGGGCGTGTTTGGTCAGCCGGCGGACCACCCGTCGCCGCTGGCGGCCCCGGAGTTCCGCTATCTGAAGTTTGTTCTGCTGGTGGTGGAAGCGGGGTAGGGGAAGCAAGGTAGCAAGGTGGCAAAGTAGCAAGGTAGCAAGGACACCCGCAGGCGGGTCTCCTTGTGGTTGCCCGGTAGCTCAACCCAAAATTGCCAAAAAAGACAAGATTGACCATAATACGGGCGGAAAAATACCTGTCCCCGTCTGTCCAAACCGTCGAGGGAGCGATGCCAAACGCCGACAGCCCTGTTATCCAGATTCAGGATTTGCATTACCGGTACCGCGGCGAAAAGAAGGAAGCCCTCAAAGGTATCAACCTGGAAGTGCGCCGCGGCGAGTTTCTGGTCATCATGGGCCACAGCGAAGCCGGAAAGAGCACCCTGGCGGCCTGTCTGAACGGCCTGATTCCCCATTTCCACAAGGGGAAAATGAGCGGCCAGGTGGTGGTGATGGGCCGCAGTACCCGCGAATACACCGTGGCCCAGATGTCGGAAATTGTGGGCATGGTTTTTCAGGATTTTGAGGCCCAGCTTTTCTCGACCAGCGTTGAACTGGAAGTGGCCTTTGGCCCGGAAAACCTCGGTGTGGACAGGGCCGAAATTGCCCGGCGCATCGACGAAAGCCTGGCTTATGTGGAGCTGGATGTCTTCCGCAAGCGCCCCCCCTCTACCCTCTCCGGCGGCCAGAAGCAGAAGTTAGCCATTGCTTCGGTGCTGGCAATGCATCCCCAAATCCTGGTCATGGACGAACCCACCACCGACCTGGACCCTATCAGCAAGCTGGGTATCTTCAGCATCACCAACCAACTGCGCCAGCGTGACGACATCACCCTGCTGGTGGTGGAGCACGAGACCGAGGAAACCCTCCACGCCGACCGCATCGCCCTGCTGAAGGATGGCGAGCTGGTAGCGGTCGGGCCGGCACGGGAGATTTTGCAGGATGTCGACCTGCTGGAATCGCTGGGGGTAATGCCGCTGGGAATTCCCCGCTTCTTTTCTATGATGGGCTTTGCCAAAGATAACCTGCCCCTCACTCCCGATGAAGGTGTAGAAGCCTTTCAGCAGGCCGGCTGGAAAATCTCGCAGGAACGCTACTGGGACCTCATCGCCGAGGAAGG
>RFJV01000687.1 GCA_003694775.1 Chloroflexota bacterium
GGATGAGGGATGAAGGCGGAAGGATGAAGGCGGAAGGATGAAACAGGTACAGTCCTGCTAAAAATGCATTTGTTGGCATAAAACCGGCCATTTCTTGGGAAGAAATAGCCGGTTTCTTGGGAAGAAATAATCAATTTCTTGGGAAGAAATGACCAGTTTCTTGGGAAGAAATACAGCCCTGCAAACAAACTAAACAGGTGCGGCACGCTAAAAAGTGCGCCGCACCTGTTTGCCTCTACCTGCACCTGCCTGCCCCCAGCCGGCCTACTGGCCGGGGCCGGGTTTGGCCATAATTCTGGCAATGGGGCGCAGTTCCAGCCACCACTGATTTTTGGGACGGCGGACCTGCCGGTCAATCATCCGCGGATAATCCTCCAGATTGTGCAGGCGTACCTGGCCATTCTGAATACCGATGAACGCGCCCTCCGCACTGCCCCGCTCCGCCTGCTCAATCAGGTATTCGACACAGCGGGTCGCCAGCCGGGTGGCCTGGATGCGGTCGAACGGCGAGGGGTCGCCTCCCTGCTGGAGATGGCCCAGAATGGCCTGCCGCACGCCGAACAAATCGCCGCCCTCTTCCTCGAACAGGGCACACATAAACCCGGTGGTGTAGACGGCATTGGCACACTCATTCCGAATCATCAACCCCAGCCGCTTGCCCCGCTTGAAACCGGCAATCAGCTGGTTGACATCCTCCACCAGGTCGTTCAGGGTAACACCCTCCTCGTGCAGGTACACCCGCTCTGCCCCGGTTGCCAGCCCGCTCATCAGGGCCAGATAGCCGCAGTACCGGCCCATCACCTCCACCACAAACACCCGGTGCGTTGCCACCGCCGACTGCTTGATTTTGTCTACGGCCTCCACAATGTTGTTCAGGGCCGTATCTGCCCCCACGCTCAGCTCCGAACCGGGCAGGTTGTTGTCGATAGTAGCCGGCAGACAGATGATGGGAATATCGAAAACCGGATAGTTCTCCCGTTCTTTTAAAAGCTGGTACGCGGCCTCGTAGCCGTTCCAGCCGCCAATCACCAGCAGACCGTCAATCTGGTAATTTTCGATGTTGCGGGCAATGGCGTAAAAATCGCTGTGTTCAGGAATGGCCCGGCTGGTTCCCAGCTCCGAGCCGCCCATCGAGGCCCAGCCGGCCACGCTCATCCACTCCAGTTCCTCAATCTCCCCGTCGATGAGGCCCTGAAAGCCGTTGTGAACCCCCAGCATAATGTGCCCTTTGTCGATACCCAACCGCACCGCGGCCCGCGTGGCCGTGTTCATCCCCGGCGAGGGTGCACCGGCGTTGAGCACTGCAAACCGGAACCGCTTCTGCCCCGGGGTGGGCGGATGGGGCAGGGCACGAACCAGCGTACGGAAAGTACGGAAGGCATCTTTGAAGCTCGGCCCGCGCATTTCCATCGCCTGGTCAAACTGGCCGGCGGCAATCTTGTCGGCCACGGCGTGGGTTTGCTCCACACACTCCATCAGCGGCGAGCGGGTGATGCGGTTCTCCCGCATCCCCACCAGCAGGGCCTGCCCCTCACTCTCCGGCGACAGGATAGTTTCCACCGCGGCATACCCCAGCATGGTGCTCATATAGCGGTCAAACGCGCTGGGCGACCCGCCCCGCTGGACATGCCCCAGAATAGTGACCCGCACATCCTGGCCCAACCGCTCTTCCAGCACCTTCTGGACATACCCGCTCCCGATGGGATTACCGTGGCGGTCAATCGCCCCCTCCGCAATGACCACAATGCTGTCCCGCCGGCCTGCCTCCCGTCCGGCCTTGAGCACTTCGCACATTTTCTCTTCCCAGTTGTCCACCGCAGGTGGACTTTCGGGGATGAGCACCCAGTCTGCGCCGGTTGCCAGGGCGCTCATCAAGGCCAGGTAGCCGCAGTTGCGGCCCATCACCTTGACCACAAAGGTGCGCTGGTGGCTGGCCGCGGTGCTGGTAATGGCGTCGATGGCCTCGGTAATGCGGTGCAGGGCGGTATCTGCGCCGATGGTCATATCCGTGCCGAACATATCATTGTCAATCGAGCCGACCATCCCCACAATAGTGAGCTGGGGATGGCGGTCGGCCAGCTCTTTGGAAATTTCTCCCTTTTCCACCAGCTCGGCCAGCAGGTCGGCCCATTCCTGACGGAACAGGTTGGCCCCGGTCAAACTGCCGTCCCCGCCGATGACCACCAGGCTGTCGATGTGTCGCTCCACCAGGTTGCGGGCGGCCTTCAGCCGGCCTTCACGGGTACGGAAGTCGGCGCACCGGGCCGAACCGATGACGGTCCCCCCCTTGTGCAGAATGCCGCCCACGCTGTCCCAGGTCATCTTGCAGATGCGGTCGCCGCCGTCTACCATCCCCTGGTAGCCTTCGTAGATGGCGTAGACCTCGATGCCCCGGTCCAGGGCGGTGCGCACTACGGCCCGCACCGCGGCGTTCATGCCCGGCGCGTCGCCGCCGCTGGTCAGTACTGCCAGACTTTTCAGGTGACGAGTGGTCATTTGAGTCAGACTCCTTGAGAATGGGATTTTGCCTCGTCGCACCGTGCATGATACGCCGATTACCGGGGGGAGCAAAATTGGGGGATTGGGGGTTGGGGACAACGTGACA
>RFJV01000127.1 GCA_003694775.1 Chloroflexota bacterium
GACAATGGTCAGCACCTGCCCGGTCTGAAATTCTTCCTCAGACAATGTTTGTCCGGTTAGCCCTGTTTTTGCCTGAATGCTCATCTATCACCCCCTGGGGGATTCGATTGACGATTGACGATTAACGATTGACGATTTGCGATTGACGATTTGCGATTAACGGTTGACGATTGACGATTTGCGATTTGCGATTTGCGATTTATGATTGTCGATTGACGTTCGTCCTTCGTCGTTCGTCCTTCACCCTTCACCCGTCAAATGAACCCATTATAGCTATTTCCCCATTTTGTGCCATCTGTCCGGTAATTGGCAAGAACCGTCAATGGTGAGTAAAATATCCCCATCCCGCAACCCTCACCCCGTATCCCATTTTGTGGGCTACGAGCAATACCTAAACGAAGGAGCGTAACCAATGAGTCAACCAACCAGAGACCCGTTTGGCGCACGGGACAAGTTCAACACCGGTAGCGGCACAGCCTACATCTACCGTCTGGACCGGCTGGAGAAGCTGGGGCTGGGCAGTATTTCCCGCCTGCCCTTCTCCATCAAAGTTCTGCTCGAAGCCGTCCTTCGGGAGGTCGATGGCTACATCGTCACCCAGGACGACGTGCAGAAGCTGGCCGGCTGGCAGGGCCGTCAGGCAGAGCCGGCGGAAATTCCTTTTAAGCCGGCACGGGTCATCCTGCAGGACTTTACCGGGGTGCCGTCGGTGGTGGACCTGGCCGCGATGCGTTCGGCAATGGCCCGGCTGGGCGGCGACCCGCAGAAAATCAACCCCGTGGTGCCGGTCAACCTGGTTATCGACCACTCGGTACAGGTGGATGTGTTTGGGCAATCCATTGCCCTGGAGAGAAACGCCGAAATCGAGTTCGAACGGAACCGGGAACGGTACGAGTTCCTGCGTTGGGGCCAGCAGGCCTTTAACAACTTCAGCGTAGTGCCGCCGGCCAGCGGCATTGTTCACCAGGTGAACCTGGAATACATCGCCAAAGGGGTACAGACCCGCCCGGAAGATGACGGGGTGGTGGCCTTCCCCGACAGTCTGGTAGGCACCGACAGCCACACCACGATGATAAACGGCCTGGGCATCGTTGGCTGGGGTGTCGGCGGTATCGAAGCCGAGGCGGTGATGCTGGGCCAGCCCATCTATATGCTCACGCCGGAGGTGGTCGGCTTTAAGCTGACCGGCCAACTGCGGGAAGGTGTCACCGCCACAGACCTGACCCTGACCGTGGTGCAAATGCTCCGCCAGAAGGGCGTGGTGGGCAAGTTTGTGGAGTTCTACGGCCCCGGCCTCAGCCAGATGAGCCTGCCCGACCGGGCCACCATCGCCAATATGGCCCCCGAATACGGGGCCACGATGGGCTTCTTTCCGATGGACGCGGAATCTATCAACTACCTGCGCCGCACCGGACGCCCGCCGGAGCTGGTCGAACTGGTGGAGCGGTACACCAAAGAACAGGGCCTCTTCCGCACCGACGACACCCCCGACCCCGAATTTTCCGACACCCTGGAGCTGGACCTGGCCGATGTGGAACCCAGCCTGGCCGGGCCCAAGCGGCCCCAGGACCGCATCCCCCTGGCCGAAATGAAGAAATCTTTCCGGGCCTTCCTGACCAACCCGGTCGGCGCGCAGGGCTTTGGCCTCCAGGAGACCGACCTGGAGCGGCGGGGGGTCGTCCAGAACAACGGCGACCGGGCAGAAATTACCCACGGGTCGGTGGTGCTGGCGGCCATCACCTCCTGCACCAACACCAGCAACCCGTCGGTAATGCTGGGAGCGGGTATTCTGGCGAAAAAGGCGGTGGAGCGCGGCCTGAAGGTTCCGCCGTATGTCAAGACCAGCCTGGCCCCCGGCTCCAAAGTGGTCACCGATTATCTCAACGAAGCCGGCCTGACCCCCTACCTGGAACAGCTTGGCTTTTACACCGTGGGCTACGGCTGTACCACCTGCATTGGCAACAGCGGCCCTCTGCCGGAGCCGGTAGTCAAGGCCATTACCGGCGCCAACCTGGTGGTCTCCGGGGTGCTGAGCGGCAACCGCAACTTTGAAGGCCGCATCCATCCCTACATCAAGGCCAACTTCCTGGCCTCACCGCCGCTGGTGGTGGCCTACGCCCTGGCCGGCACCACCGACATCGACCTGGTCAACGAACCGCTGGGTATCGGCAAGGACGGCCAGCCGGTTTACCTGAAAGACATCTGGCCCACCCACGCCGAGATTGCCGCCGAGTATGACAAGGCCCTCAACCCCGATACGTTCCGCAAGGAGTACGAGGGCATCGAGCAGAGCAACCCCCGCTGGAACGCCATCCCGGTGAAGGAAGGCGCACTGTACGAATGGGATGAGGCTTCCACCTACATCCAGGAACCGCCTTTCTTTATCGACATGCGGCCAGAGGTGGACCCCATCCGGCCCATCCAAAACGCCCGCGTGCTGGTCAAGGTGGGCGACTCGGTGACCACCGACCACATTTCCCCAGCCGGCACCATCCCCCCCGACTCACCCGCGGGGCAGTACCTGCAGGCGCGGGGGGTCAAACCGCACGAGTTCAACTCCTTTGGCTCCCGCCGCGGCAACGACCGGGTGATGACCCGCGGCACCTTCGGCAATATTCGTCTGCGCAACCAGCTTGCCCCCGGCACCGAAGGCGGCTGGACCACCTACCTGCCCACCGGCGAGGTAATGACCATCTTTGAGGCCAGCCAGAAATACAAGGCCGACGGAACGCCTCTGCTGGTGCTGGCCGGCAAGGAATACGGCACCGGCTCCAGCCGGGACTGGGCGGCCAAGGGAACGCTCCTGCTGGGGGTCAAAGCGGTGATTGCGGAGAGCTTCGAGCGCATCCACCGGAGCAACCTGGTGGGGATGGGAGTTCTGCCCCTGCAGTTCAAACCGGGCGAAAACGCGGCCAGCCTGGGCCTGACCGGCCAGGAAACCTTTACCATCCACATTGACGACAACCTCCAGCCGCGGCAGGAAGTAACGGTCGAGGTGGTGGGCACGGACGGCAACCGCCGTACCTTCACCACCATCTGCCGGGTCGACACGCCGGTAGAGGTAGATTACTACCGCAACGGCGGTATCCTGCAAACGGTTCTGCGGAACTTCCTGCAGGAAGGGTAAAATGACGTGCCGGAGCGGCGGCTTTGAAAGGTCGCCGCTCCGGCAGTTGCCGCCAGGCCTGACTCTGGCTATACTGTCAATCAGAGGATTGAGGATGTGGCAAGGCTGTCCAGCGGACACAGCACGCGCCATCCGCAGTTATCCACAGCCGGTTGAGGTGATTGTAATGGCGGTACAGACAAAAGAAAACATTCTGTCCCTTATCCGGGAACATCAAAACCAAATTCAGGATTTGGGTATCAAAAAGCTGGGACTGTTTGGCTCCTTTGTGCGCCAACAGCAGGACAGTGAGAGCGATATAGATGTCCTGGTGGAATTCAAAGCCGGGTATAAGACATTTGACAATTTTATACGCGTCGCTGTGTTTCTGGAAGAATTATTTGGCCGGCAGGTAGAACTGGTCACGCCCGAAGCGCTCAGCCCTTACCTTGGCCCGCATATCCTGCGCGAGGTTGAATATGTCCCGCTCGACGCTTGAATATTTGCGACATATTGGCATGTTCTCAACGCCACTCATTTAACCACCGCACCTGACCAACCCATTCGCCAGCCTCAGTCGATATCAAACAGGACGGTGATATGAATAATACAGATTTCCCCTCCATC
>RFJV01000688.1 GCA_003694775.1 Chloroflexota bacterium
CACGAATACACGAATAGCTGTGCCCTTACAAAAAATGAAAATCCGTCCCCGGCTCTGCCGGGACGGGCAAAAATTTGAAACGCACCCCGGTGTACCTTGTGCGCTTGCTAAAAGTGACCGAACAGGCTATCATTAAAACTGTCTATCGGGCCTGCCGGTGCAGTCCGGATACTACCGCGAGGGAAGTTTATGTTCTCTTCACCTTTGATTCTGCTGGTGCTGGTTGTAGGGATACTGCTGTTGCTGTTAGCTGTGGGGGTGCTGGTTATCTTCCTGCGCCGGCGGTCGCGGCGAACCGCGCCTGCTTCTGCCCGTCCCAAAAAGCAGGCCAGGCAGGCCGCACAACCTGCCGCCAAAGATACAGCGCCCGGTAAGGCCGCGCCGGCCCGGCCCGCCAGACCCCGGCAGGCCGAAAAACCCCAACCACCGGTTCCGGCCCCCAAACCGGAACCGGCAGAGCCTCCGTCCCGCTCGCCGCTCCCCCCTGCCCCCGAATCCGGCGATAAAATCCGCATCCTGATAGTCGACGATAACCCCGATACCCGCGATAACGTAAGCCGCCTGCTCTATTTTGAGAAGGATATGGAGGTCATCGGACAGGCGACAAACGGCCGTCAGGGTATCGAAATGGCGATGGCCCTCAAGCCGCACATCATCCTGATGGACATCAATATGCCGGATATGGACGGCATTACCGCCACCCAGGAACTTTCTGTCAAGGCCCCGTACAGCCAGGTCATCATTATCACCGTCCAGAATGAGCCGCATTACATGAAGCGGGCTATGGCCGCCGGCGCGCGGGACTTCCAGCCCAAGCCGTTCACGGCCGAGGAACTGGTTAGCTGTATCCGCCGGGTGTACAAAATCGGCGAGCCGATTTACCGCCAGCTTGAGGCCACCCAGGCGGCGAGTGTACAGGCCGCGGCGGAGGAGGCAGAAGCGGCTTCCGCAGACGAAAACCGGTTAATGGTCGCCGTTTACAGCCCCAAGGGGGGGATTGGGGTTACGATGCTGGCCTCCAATCTGGCCGTGGCGTTACAGCAGATTTACGGGAATGCCGTGCTGGTAGATGCCGACCTCCAGTTTGGCGATATTATGGTCCATATGAACACCCGCCCCACCCGCACTATCAGCGACATTGTTCATGATAATGGGGCCGACCTGGAACTTTTACCGGATGTTCTGCTTCCTCATAATTCCGGCCTTAAACTGCTGTTATCGCCGCCTCAGCCTGCCCTGGCCGATGCTGTCACCCCGGCGACACTGTCTGACGTTGCAGACTCGCTCCGGCAGAAGTTTTCGGTGGTGGTGGTCGATACCTGCCACAAGCTCGATGACAAAACATTGGCCATTCTGGACAAGTCAGATTACATCCTGTTTGTGACCACTCCGGAACTGCCGGCTATCAAGAGTGCCAAGCAGTTCTACGATTTGGCTCGCGAGCTGGAATACGACCTCGACAGAATCGGTCTGGTCATCAACCGGGCCAATTTGCCCGGCGGTATCCAGCCGGACAAAATCCAGAAAATCCTCAAGGTAGACCGGGCAGATTTCATCCCGTATGACCCCCGACTGCTCCTGGCTATCAACCGCGGGGTCATCCTGACCCAGCAAGACCCCAACTCTGCCCTGGCCCGGTCGGTGAGGGCACTGGCGGAAAAGATAGGCCAGAAATTCCTGGCCGGTGAAACAACCGTGCAGTCAGCTTAACCGGCGACAGGGACGGTCGCCGGACAGGAGGGTGCTGTGCCAACTACCACCGCAGACATTGTAGTTTGCGGCGCCGGAATTGCCGGGATTGCCGCGGCGTATCATCTGGCCGTGCGCCACCGGGCCGGACGGATTCTGCTGGCCGACCCGCACCCCCCGCTGACGGTCACCAGCGACAAATCCACCGAATGCTACCGCAACTGGTGGCCCGGTCCCGGCCCGGCGATGGTGCGCCTGATGAACCGCAGTATCGACATTATGGAGGCGCTGGCCCGTGAATCTGGCAACGTGTTCCATCTCAACCGGCGGGGATACCTGTTTGCCACTGCCGACCCGGTCCGGATTGATACCTTCCGTCGGGCGGCAGAAGAAGCCGCCAGTCTGGGGGCCGGTCCTCTGCGCCAGCACACCGGGCAGTCCGGCGAACCGGCGTACATCCCGGCCTCGCCGCACGGATTCGAGTCGCCGCTAACCGGGGCAGACCTGATAACCGACCCCGCCCTCATCCGCCGGCATTTCCCCTACCTGACCCCGGACACCATCGGCGTTCTGCATGTCCGCCGGGCCGGCTGGTTCAGCGCCCAGCAGTACGGTATGTATATGCTGGAGCAGGCCCGCCAGCACGGGGTGGAGCTGGTCAGCGGGCAGGTCAGCGGGGTTGCGGTACGCGGGGGCCGGGTGCAGGCGGTCAACATTGCCCGCCGCGGGCAGGTCGAAACCGTAACCACAAACGTGCTGGTGGTGGCCGCCGGGCCGTTCCTCAAACAGGCCGGCCAACTGCTGGACCTGGACCTGCCCGTCTTTTCCGAACTGCACATCAAGGTATCGTTTAACGACCACCTGGGCGTAGTGCCTCGCCACGCCCCGCTTCTCATCTGGACCGACCCCGTATATCTCCCCTGGAGCGAGGATGAGCGGGCCTTTCTGGCCGAATCAGAAGAGACCCGCTATATGCTGGAACCGTTCCCGCCCGGTGTTCACACCCGGCCCGAAGGCGAAGGGGCCAGCACCGCCATTTTAATCCTCTGGACATACGATACCCGCCCCGTAGAGCCAACTTTCCCCATCCAGATTGACCCCGATTACCCGGAAATTGCCCTCCGCGGCCTGGCCCGCATGCTTCCGGGATTGGCCGCTTACTTTGGCAAAGCGCCCCGGCCCTACGTGGACGGCGGCTACTACACCAAAACGCGCGAAAATCGCCCCCTGATTGGCCCCCTGCCGGTGGATGGCGCGTACGTCATTGGGGCGCTGTCCGGCTTTGGCCTGATGGCCTCGTCCGCGGCGGGGGAACTGCTGGCCGCGCACGTTGTGGGCACCGACCTGCCGGACTACGCCCCGGCCTTCCTCCTGTCCCGCTACGAAGACCCGGCCTACCAGGCCCTGCTTGAAAACTGGGGCGACTCCGGACAGCTCTAGGCCATGACCGGTGCGGCGTCTGTGGCTTCCGGCAACCCGGATGTGTGGGTAATTGGCACCGCCTCGCTGGATGTGCTCCATTTTGCCGGGCAAACCGTCCATACCATTGGTGGAGCCGGGCTGTACACCGCCCTGGCGGTTCGGCGGGCCGGTGGGCGGGCCGGTCTGTTTGCCCCCCGTCCCCGCCCGATGCCGGCCGCGCTTCAGCCCCTGGCCGAGCATGTGTACTGGGTTGGCCCGGAAATTTCACCGGATGACCTGCCGCGCCTGGAGATTGCCCATCACGGCGAGGGCCGGGCCACTCTGCTCAATGCCTCGTGGGGGGCGGAGGCCCGGCTTTTGCCCGACGACCTGCCGCCCGAAATCTGGTCGGCCAGGGTGGTGCACATCGCCGCCCTGAGCAGTGCCCGCCGTCAGCTGGCCTTTGCCGACGCGCTCCGCCGCGGCGGCTCCTCCCCCCGAAGCCCGCTTCTATCAGCCGGAACATACGCCCGCCTTGTTTTTGCGGAGACAGATTCCGTGCTACAATTAATATCTGAGTCTCGCTTCTTCTTTATGAATGAAAATGAGGCCCGCGGCCTTTTTGGCCGGCTGGAAGATGTTCGCTCCCAACCGGGACAAACGATTTTTGTGACCCTGGGAGCAGAGGGGGCACGGGTTTTTGAGGCGCAGAAATACACCTCTATCCCTGCCGTGCCGGCAGACGAACTGGACCCTACCGGCGCGGGGGATACTTTCTGCGGCGCGGTTCTGGCCAGCCTTTCGCGGGGCCTGCCGGTAGAAGAGGCGGCCCGGCTGGGAGTCCGGCTGGCCGCCCAAACTATTTCGGCCCCCGGACCGGCGGCCTTGCTGGGAAAATAG
>RFJV01000128.1 GCA_003694775.1 Chloroflexota bacterium
CCCCGCAGGTCGCGGCGGTCTACCAGCACGGCTTCGCCCTGCCACGACCCCAAACGCTGTAGGTACACCAGGGTCCAATGCTTGTTAGACAAGCGCTCCACCTGGCGTACACTCCCCGTCACCGATTCGGCCATACCGACCCGCTCCAGGATGTCTCCCGCGTCCAGCAGAGGCTGGCCTTTCAGCCAGGCCCGTAGCTGCTGGTGCATCACCAGGTCCAGGTAGCGACGCAGGGGGCTGGTAGCCTGGGCGTACCGGGCCAGGCCCAACCCGGCGTGCGGGCCGGGTACGCTGGAAAGCTGGCTTCGGGTCATCAGGCGGCGCAGGGCAAACATACCGGCCATCCCTTCCGGCAGTGGCCCGGCAGACTCCAGGTCCGGGGCGTCCTGGGTGGTGAAAGGCAGGGGTATGCCGTGGGCCTCGGCAAAACGGGCCACGGCTTCGCCGGCCATCAGCATGGCCTCGCGCACCATCATCCGGCTCTGCAGGGGAAGCAGGGGCTTGATGACCACCTGCCCCTCCACCAGCCGGATTTTGACCTCCGGCAGGTCGATTTCTACCGCGCCGTTTGCCAGACGGCGGTCGCGGAACTGCCGGGCCAGACGGAGGACGCCCGCCAGCGGCGGGTCAGACAGGCGGGTTTCGGCCTCCTCGTAAGTTAGCCGCTGGACGCGCACCCAGGACGGGGTAATTTCCAGGCCGGAAATTTCGCCGTCGCCGGTCAGGGTAAAGCCAAAGGAGAGCGCCGGAGACACCTCCGACAGGCCCAGGGCCAGCCGCTCGGTGGCCTCCGGGGGAAGCATGGGGACGGTGCATTCCGGCAGGTACAGCTTGGCGGCGCGGGCGCGGGCTTCCAGGTCGGCGGGGCTGTCCGGGGAGACCACGGCGGCCGGGTCGGCCACGTGCACCCAGAGCCGGTCCCCGTCCAGACTGAGGGCGTCATCGGGGTCGGAACTGCCCTCGTCGTCGATGGCAAAGGCCGGCAGGTGGGTCAGGTCCAGCCGCGGCTCGTCGGGCAGGGGCGGCAGGCCGGCCTGCGGCGGGTCGAGCGGCAAACCAAACCGGATGGGGTACGGATTAACGGTTTCATCCCAGAAACCAAGCTCCAGCAAAAGGGCGTGGGCATTTTCCGGGGACTGGGTGCGGCCCAGGTGGCGGAGGATACGGCTTTTGGACTGCCGTCCGAGGGCCAGGTCTTCCACATCACGCAGAAATGGGGCGTCGTCGGGGGTGGTGTGGCCGGCTTCCAGGCGCTGGAGGAAGCTGTGCCAGGCGGCCTCTTCGGCCTCCTTGCGGGCGCGGTCGGCGCGCTGGCGGGCCACTTCGTCGGGGGGCAGGGCTGTGATGTTATCCGGCTGGCCGCGGAAGTAGAGGCCGTCGGCCACCAACTGCCAGACCGCCCAGGCCGTGGCCGGGGTGTAGTTGCTGTAAATCAGCTCGGCCAGCTCCGGCAGGGTAGTCTGGGAGCCGGCCAGCAGTTCCCAGGCGGTTTCGATATCTCCGTCCGGGGGATGCAGGTCGGCAAAACTCTGGAATGGGCCGGGATGGAGCAGGATGACATCCTTGGGCCGGACTTTGAGCTGTCTGCCGTCTGCCAGCACTATTTCTATTTTGTCGCCACTGCTCAGGACACGGGCAGGATTGTGCTTGTACAGGACGAGGGCGTTCTGAGGCAGGGTCATTGGAATTTCCTAGAAGAAATTGCTTAGCCAGTATCCGATGCCGGCCCCAATGGCCAGCAGGAGGCCAATAATGACCAGGGCCAGAATCAGGGCCGGGGATTTGTCCGGTTCGCCGGTAAACTGTTCGGCCAGGGTGCGCTGTTGCTCTACCCGGCGCAGTTTGCCCCGGATGGTTGCCAGCAGGTCTTCGGGAGAGAAGGGCTTGGTCAGGTAGTCGTCCACCCCTAACTGTTTGCCTTTGCGGATATCTTCGGCCTCGGTTTTGGCGGTCAGAAAGATGAAGGGGATGTGGGCCAGGTAGGGGTTGTTGGAAATTTCTTCGTACAGGGCGTAGCCGTCGAGGCCGGGCATCATGATGTCGGCGACAATCAAATCCGGCAGGTAGCGGGCCGCGGGGTCGCTGGCCTGCATCTGGCGGTGGAAAGCCTGCTCCAGAATCTGGAGGGCTTCCTGCCCGCTGGCGGCACGGACGACCTCAAAGCCTTCCATCTGCAGAGTCAGCTCGATGCCGTTGAGAAAATCAACATTATCGTCGACCACCATAATGCGCGGCCTGGGTTGAGCTTCCTGGTTCATTGTTCTGCCCTTTCTGTGTCTGCCGGTGTGTGGAGCGGCAGAAGGATGGTGAACACACTCCCCGCGCCGGGTGTGCTTTCTACGTGCAGTGACCCGCCGTGCGCGTTGACAATTTCGCGCACAATCGACAGGCCGAGGCCGGTGCCGGGGGTGGTGTGGGACGTATCAACGCGGTAGAAGTGGTCGAAGATGCGCTGTTGGTGCTCCGGCGGAATACCAATTCCGGTGTCCCGGACCTCAATCCGGATGCGGGGCTGGTCGTCGGCGAGTTCCTGCCGGACAGCTACCTGTATTTCCCCGCCAGCCGGCGTATACTTGATGGCATTATCCACCAGATTGCGTACTGCCCGTTCGAACTGGTCGGGGATGACCGGGACCGGCAGTTCCTCCGACGCCTGCCAGGTGAGGGTCAGGTTTCTGGCCTGGGCCAGGGCGCGCAGTTCCTCCACCACTCCGCCGACCAGCTCCGGCAGATTGACCGTTTGCCATTCGGCCTCGTGCACCGTATCCAGCCGCGACAGGGTCAGCACGTCATCAATGAGGCGGTCCAGCAGGCCGGTCTGGTTCTGTACGGTGTGGAGAAGCTCCATTTGCTTCTCTGCTGGCAGACGGTCGTAATAAGCCAGCAGGTTTTCCACGTGCAGTTTGATGATGGACAGCGGGGTCTTCAGCTCGTGGGTAACACCGGCGATGAACCGGGCCTTCATCCGCTCCACTTCCTTGAGCGCGGTAATATCGCGCAGAACAATAACCACCCCGATGATGTCGTGGTTGAGGCGTATGGGCGCGGCGCGGGCATTGATAATCTGGGGAGAATCATCTACCGGGGAAGGAAATTCTACCACAACGTTGCCGGGCTGGTCCGGGTGACGAATCATCTGTGCTACGTGTTCCCACATCGGATGGGTCAGGCCGGAGCGGCTAACCGGCTGGTAGGCAACGTCGGTCCAGCGGAAGCCGAGCAGTTCCTCGGCCGCGGCATTGGCCGTGACCAGCCGGCCTTCGGCATCGGTCACCAGAACGCCGTCGGCCATACTGGAGAGAATGGCCTGCACTTTTTCGGCCTCTTCCTGGACATCCTGCGTTCTTTCGCGCACCATCTGCTCCAGGTGGCG
>RFJV01000129.1 GCA_003694775.1 Chloroflexota bacterium
GGGCTGGGCGGTCAGTGCGCTGGAAAATATCAACCGGGTGGAGCGGAGCGTGGAGTACGGCTCGCAGATTATCCACAGTCTGGAGACGGGTACGCCGCGGGTTATTTACGGCAACGTGATGAACCACGGTCTGATTGACAACCTGCCCCAGGGATGCTGTGTGGAAGTGCCCTGCCTGGTAGACAAAAACGGCATCCAGCCGACCCGCATCGGCAGTTTGCCGCCCCACCTGGCCGCGCTGATGCAGACCAATATCAATGTCCAGGCCCTCACCGTGGAGGCGGCCCTCACCCGCAAACGGGAGCATATCTACCACGCCGCCATGCTGGACCCCCACACCGCCGCCGAACTGGACCTGGACCAGATTTGGCAGATGGTGGACGAGCTGATAGCGGCCCACGGGGAGTGGTTGCCGGAGTACATTTGAGGAAGGGAGATTAGCCGTCCACGAATTCTGCACGAATACACGAATTCACGAATGGACGCCGCGGCAGAGACTTTAACCAACCGTCCATTCGTGCATTCGTGTTTTATTCGTGGATGGCAACAAATGTAGAACCCGCCAGGTTCCTGAATCGTGCTCCAAAACTGGGCCGAACTTTATACCAGGCGTATAATAACATCCTGGGGAAGATTGTGGTCATTATCAACAATCCCACCCCCTGGTTGATTTCAAAATAATGGGCATTATCCCCTCTGCTCCCTTGCCCAATATTTAGAAAAGACTGTCTGTGATAAATGGAGGAGACGCACAACATGCCAACCACCGCCTTCAACCCTACCGACCATCCCCACCGTCGCTACAACCCTCTCACCGGCGAATGGGTGCTGGTCTCACCGCACCGCACCAAGCGGCCCTGGCAGGGGCAGGTCGAAAAGCCGCCCCAGGAAACCCGCCCCCCTTACGACCCCCAATGCTACCTCTGCCCCGGCAACGAACGGGCCGGCGGCAACCGCAACCCGCAGTACACCGGCACTTTCGTTTTTACCAACGACTTTGCCGCCCTTCTGCCTGACACGCCAGAAGCAGGCGATTCCGGACACCCCCTTCTGCGCACCCAGAGCGTCCGGGGGACGTGCCGGGTAATCTGCTTTTCTCCCCGCCACGACCTGACTCTGCCGGAAATGGACCTGCCCGACATCCGCCGGGTGGTGGATGTGTGGGCGGAGCAGGTGCAGGAGCTGGGCCAGACTTACCGCTGGGTGCAGGTCTTTGAAAACAAGGGGGCCATTATGGGCTGTTCCAACCCCCATCCGCACGGTCAGATATGGGCCGGAAGCGCCCTGCCCAACGAGCCGGCCAAAGAAGAACGCCAGCAGAAAGCCTATTTTGCCGAACACGGCTCCCCCCTGCTGGTCGATTACGCCGGCCTGGAAGCCGGTCGCCAGGAGCGGGTGGTGGTGGAAAACGAGCACTGGCTGGCGGTAGTGCCCTACTGGGCCGTGTGGCCTTTTGAAACCCTGTTGCTGCCTCGCCGGCACGTTCTCCGCCTGCCCGACCTGTCCGGTGAGGAGCGGGACGCCCTGGCCAGCATTCTCAAACGCCTGCTGACCCGCTACGACAACCTGTTTGAAACCTCCTTCCCCTACTCGATGGGCTGGCACGGCGCCCCCACCGACCAGGCCGACTATTCCCACTGGCAGTTGCACGCCCATTTTTA
>RFJV01000689.1 GCA_003694775.1 Chloroflexota bacterium
GGCTCATGTATCGTACGCGTGCTTTGTAAGGGCGACCGGCCGGTCGCCCTTACAATAATAAGCACTTGTTTTACACATGAGCGAAGGACGCTGAAGCGCCCTGGATTTCTTTGCCCCCGCGCTTTCGAGCCGGTTTCACCCGGCTTTCTCCGTTTCAGCCTGGGATTTGAATCCCAGGCGACGCCGGGCCGAACCGTTGCCAAGTGTCAACCTGTTCTGAACCATTCCGATTCAAGAAATAGTTCAGTAGGAGCGAATAATCATTCGCCCTTACAAACCTGAACAGTTACCAGAATTTTTAATCGCCGAGCAGGCCGGGTATACAAAGGTATCAGGTGTCAACGTCCGCCGGCGGCCAATCCCAACAGGCGGGTAAAGGCCGGTTTATCGACCCCGCGCACCAGGTGCAGATTGGGAATATTGTCGGAGAGGGGACGGTAGTCCACAATGGTCTGGCCGCGGGCCGGGCCGTGACCGGTTTCCACTTCGACAAAGCGATGTTCCTCGGCGGTGACGATGTCCGGCTCCAGGGCTACGGCCGCGGCCAGGGGGTCGGGCCAAATCAGGACCGGCAGGTTGAAGGCGGCCATGGCCTGTTTGAGGTGGTTGCCCATTTGGCGAACAAAGCCGGCCTGCGGCGTGTCGCCCTGAACCAGCCGGTCCCAGGTTTCAAACGGGACGGCCTCAGCTACGGACGTTTCCCACGATACCAGCCAGGCTCCGCCTGGTACGTCGCGGCAGGCAGAAAAGACCACCTGGGCCGCTTCCGGGTCTGCCCCGATGTTGAATTCGGTCGGCGGGGTGGTGTTGCCGCGGGCGTCAATGGCTCCTCCCATGATGACCAGCCGGTCCAGGTGCTTGAAAAAGTCCGGGTCCAGGTGCAGGGCCAGGGCTACATTGGTCAGCGGGCCGAGGGTCAGCAGGGTCAGGGGCTGGTCGGACTGGCGGGCCAGGCGAACCATCGCCAGACTGGCGTGTTCGCCGGCAGGGGGGCGGCTGGTGTGGGGCCGGCCCGCGCCGCCGAGACCGTCCGGGCCGTGGATTTCCGAAGCAAAGTCCGGTTCGTGCCCCAGCAGACTGCGGGCACAGCCGGCAAAAATGGGGAGGGGCGGAGCGGCGGCGGTATCCAGCACCACGCCGGCGTTGAGGGTGGCCTGAGAAAGTGAAATGTTGCCCCGAACCGTCGTAATGGCGGTGATGCTGGCCTGGGGATGTCCCAGCACCATCAGCAGGGCAACGGCATCGTCAATCCCCATATCAGTATCGATGATGAAGTTCATTTTGCTCCTATCTGGCGTTTCAGGAAGGATTCAAACTCGGCGCGGGTGGGCATAGACGGCTGTGCCCCGGCGCGGGTGGTCGACAGAGCGCCCACGGCGGCGGCCCACTGCAGGGCCGTGTCCAGGGGATGACCTTCTACCAGGGCCGCGGCCAGAGCGCCGTTAAAGGCGTCGCCGGCGGCCACGGTGTCGACGGCCTGCACCTTGAAGGCGGGGGTCAGGCCGTAGCGGATGCCGTCGGCGTGTTCGCGGGTGGCAAAGACGGCTCCCCGGTCGCCGAGCTTGACTACGGCGGTGGTGACTCCCCGTTCGACCAGCACCGCCGCGGCCCGGTGTCCGTCGGCAATGGTGCGGATGGGAAAGCCGACCAGTTGGGCGGCTTCCACCTCGTTGGGGGTGATGATGTTGGCCAGGGTGTAGGCTTCGACGGGCAGGTCGCGGGCAGGGGCCGGGTCGAGGATAACCGTCAGGCCGTGCTGGCGGGCCAGCCGCGCCGCGGCCAGGCTGGCTTCCAGAGGCGCTTCGAGCTGGAGGAGCAGGATTTTGGCCTGCGGTAAAAAGCCGGCCAGACGGTCCACGTCGGTTTGGTCGACCCGCCCGTTCGCGCCGGGGACGATGATGATGTTGTTCTGGGCCGCGTCGTCCACGGCAATAATGGCCACGCCGGAAGATGTTTCAGGGTCGGTCAGGACGCCGGTGGTGTCCACGCCGGCCTGCCTTAACTGCTGGAGCAGTTCCTGTCCAAAGGTGTCGCCTCCCACCCGGCCTACCATCCGGGTGGGAACACCGAGCCGGGCCGCGGCAACGGCCTGGTTGGCTCCTTTGCCTCCCGGCGCGGTGAAAAAGGCCCGTCCGGTAATCGTTTCGCCCGGTTCCGGCAGGCGCGGGGTACGGGCAACAATGTCCATGTTGATACTGCCAAAGACGATGACGGCCATAGGTTCCTCCCCCGTAAGCTGTGCGGCACGATGGTAGGACGATAAGGCGATA
>RFJV01000690.1 GCA_003694775.1 Chloroflexota bacterium
ACAGCCTGAATTGTCCCGGTATTTTTGGCTTGTTGTCCCGGCCGGCGGTAAAATACCCCGGTAATCAACTCCTTCCTGTACAGAGAAACCCGTAGGGCGACATTAATATCGCCCCACCAGCAGAGGTGACAGAATGAATCCGGCAGTCATGCCTCGTTGGAAAGTATGGTGGCTGGCGGCGCGGCCCAAAACCCTGCCCGCGGCCGCGGCGCCGGTGGTCGTGGGCACCGCCGCGGCCCTGCACAGCGGCGTGTTCCGTCCCGCCCCGGCGCTGGCGGCCTTGCTGGCCGCCCTGTGTCTGCAAATTGGGAGCAACCTGGCCAATGACGTGTTCGACTTCAAAAAAGGGGCCGACCGCGGCGAACGTCTCGGCCCGATGCGGGTGACGCAGGCCGGTTTGCTACCCCCCGGTCAGGTGCTGGCCGGGATGTGGGTTGTTTTTGCCGTGGCCGCGGTGCTGGGGTTGTACCTGGTGCTGGTTGGTGGCTGGCCGATTGTGGCTATTGGTGTGCTGTCTATTTTGACGGCCATTGCCTACACCGGCGGGCCTTACCCGCTGGGGTATCACGGCCTGGGCGACCTGCTGGTGTTCATCTTTTTTGGCCCGGTGGCCGTGGTGGGAACGTACTATGTGCAGGCCGGCGGAATCAGCCCGCTGGCGGTGTGGGCTTCTGTGCCGGTGGGCACGCTGGTGGTCAATATTCTGGTGGTCAACAACCTGCGCGATATCGAAAACGACCGGGCCGCGGGTAAAAATACACTGGCCGTCCGGCTGGGTGTCCGCGGGACGCGGGTCGAATACCTGCTCCTGCTGGCTATCGCCCTGCTGGTTCCGCTGTGGCTGTGGCTGTCGGGCCAGACATCGGCCTGGGTGCTGGTAAGCTGGCTGGCCCTGCCGGTCGGCTGGACGCCGGTGCGGCAGGTGCTGACCGGGCAAGGCCGTGTCCTCAACCATGCCCTGGCCGGCTCGGCCCGGCTGGCGCTGGTTTATGCTCTGCTCCTGGCCGCCGGAATTTGGCTGGGATAGCTTTCGCCGTTTTTAGACAAGAATTCGGCCACCAATTGGGGGTCAATCCGGGCCGTCAGGTCGTTGGTCATCGGCGTTACGGAGACTATCCGGTCGACATGTACGGCATGGATATCGGAATCCGGCTCCAGGGTGGCGTGGTCAATCCGGGCCTCATAGCCAATCAGACCGCCGTTGTCTGCCGTTTTTGCCCGGCGAACAGGGTAGTAGTATCTCTGTCGCGACAGGCGGGTGGCGCGCCAGGGTGTTTGGGGCGTAGCCGGGGCGGGAATGTCAATTTTGAGCATGTCGACCCCCTGGGGCAGGCCGTGCCGGAGAACTTGCCGGGCAAACTGCCGGGCAAACCCCGCGGCCGCGGAAAAATCTATTTCCTGGCCATCGCGGGTGTGATGGTACTCCTGGGGCGTTTCCAGACTGACCGCCAGTGCCGGGATGCCAAAATTGACCGCCTCTAGCGCCGCGCCCACCGTCCCCGAGGTGGTCACCGCCGCGCCCAGATTTTCACCAAAGTTGATACCGCTCAGGCACAGGTCAACAGGCCGCGGAGCCAGCACCAGTGCGGCCAGCACCACCGCCTGCGCCGGCGACACCGCCGCACTGTAGGCCGTCACCGCGGTGCCGTTGAGCGACAGGGTATGGGTATGGATGGTGTGGTCCCTTACCGGCGGGTAGCTGTGCCCCGCGCCGCTCTGCTGGGTGTGCGGAGCCACGATAAGCAGGTCTCCCAGCTCTGCCACCGCCTCGGCCAGGGCATGCAGTCCCGGAGATTCAATACCGTCGTCGTTAGTTAACAAAATAAGGGGTTTCTTCTGCACAGTCTTCTCCCGATGGGTCGCTTCAAAAATGGTATTATACCTCGCTTCTGCTCACATGAAAACTGCTTGCCCAAAAGGGGACGGGATGGTAAACTACATGTCAATGATTCAATTATCAAAGAGCCAATTTTCAATTGATTCTTTGGCTCATTGGCTCATTGAAAATTGACCCATTGGCTCATTGGCTCTTTGGCTCATTGACCCATTGGCTCATTGAAAATTGACCCATTGGCTCATTGGCTCATTGAACAACCGGCTTCCAGACAATGGCATCTCAGGCCCTGTATCGCAAATGGCGTTCCCAAACCTTTGATGAGGTGATAGGCCAACGGCATGTCACCCAGACTCTGGTGAATGCCCTGAAGCTCAACCGGATAGCCCACGCCTACCTGTTCAGCGGTCCGCGTGGAACCGGCAAGACCAGCACCGCCCGTCTGCTGGCAAAAGCGGTGAACTGTCTGGCCGCGTCGGTTGAGGAGCGCCCCTGCAACCGGTGCACCATCTGCACCGCGGTCAACGAAGGCCGGTTGCTGGACCTGATAGAAATCGACGCCGCATCCAACACCGGTGTGGACGATATCCGGGACCTGCGCGACAAGGTCAACTTCCGGCCCAACGAGGCCCGCTACAAAATCTACATCATCGACGAAGTGCACATGCTCTCCAAGTCGGCTTTCAACGCCCTGCTCAAAACGCTGGAGGAGCCGCCGGAGCATGTCATTTTTGTCCTGGCCACCACCGAACCGGAGAAAATCCCCCCCACCATCACCTCACGTTGCCAGCGGTTTGATTTCCGGCGTATCAAGCTGGCCGATATTATCGACCGCCTGGCTTTCATCGTTCAGCAGGAGGGCCTGCAGGCCGAGCCGGCCGCGCTGGAATACATCGCCCGGCAGGGGGGTGGTTCCATGCGCGATGCCATCAGCCTGCTGGACCAGCTAACTGCTTACGGCACGGAAACCATCACCCTGGAGCTGGTTCAGCGGGTGCTGGGCACAGTGGCTTCGCAGTCGGTGGCGGAGCTGGTCGACGCCCTGCTGGCGCGGGATACTGCCGCCGGTCTGGATGTCATCAACCGCCTGGTGGCGGACGGGGCCGACCCGCGCCAGCTGGCCCACGAAATTGTGGAATACCTGCGCGCTCTGATGCTGGTCAAGCTGGGCAACGGCGGGCATTTGCTGACCCTGCCGGAGGAGGCGCTCCAGCGGATAACCCAACAGGCCGCGCGGGGCGATGCCGGGCAGATTGTCCGGGCCGCGTCGCTGTTCAACCAGGCCCTGGTAGAAATCAAAACCGGTCTGCTGGATATTCCCCAGCTCCCCCTGGAGCTGGCTCTGGTGGAAGCCGTTTCGGAAGAGAGCCGGCCCGCCCCTACCGAACCTCAGGCTCGTCCCGCGCCGGCGGCAAAAGCACCGGCGCCTCCGGTGAAACCGAAAGCGGCTCCTCCGCCCGTCTCATCTCCGCCTGCCGCCGCCCCCGGCACAGGGGTGGTCGCTATGCAGGATGTTCTGAACTGCCTGGATACGGTGCTGAACGATATTGAGCGCAAAAATAAAATCATGGCCGAGGCCCTGCGCAACCAGTGCCGTCTGCACCAGGTAACGGGCAATGAAATCCAGTTTGTCACCAACGACCTGATGAAACAGCGGTTTGAAAAACCCCAGCCCCAGGCCGCGGTAAACGACGCTTTCAGCCGGGCGCTGGGCCAGTCCGTGCGGGTGCGGTTTCTCTCGGAAAAGGCGGTGGCTCGGCCCACCGATACACAGGCCGATGATGAAGAACTGGCCGCCCTGCTAGACACCGCCCGCCAGTTGGGCGGAGAAGTGGTAGAATAAATAGAGGAGGATTTGTATGGCAAAACGGAAAAGCAAAGGTAAAGGGTTTTCTCTGGGGGGAGGCGGATTGGGGCTTCCCGGTGGCGGCAAAGGCGGCGGCCTGGCCGGCCAACTGCAAGCAATGCAACAGCAAATGCTGGAAGCCCAGGAAGCGCTGGGGGATAAAACCGTGGAAGTCTCTGCCGGCGGCGGCGCGGTCACGGTGGTGATGACCGGTCACCAGAAGCTCAAGTCTATCACCATCAATCCGGATGTGGTAGACCCGGAAGACGTGGAAATGCTCCAGGACCTGATTCTGGCCGCGGTCAACGAGGCCGTAGAAGCCTCACA
>RFJV01000130.1 GCA_003694775.1 Chloroflexota bacterium
ATGAAAGAAAATCCACCCTTCATTTACCTCTACGAGCCGATGGCCTTTGAAGCCATTAACCTGCGGGTGCAGGACTACCATCCCCGCGCTGCAGAACAGTACTTCCTGAAGCAAACCTGGGTGCTTGAAGATTAATCAGCCATCCGGAAAGCTCGTCGGGGCAGGCGAAGAGATTACCTTCGCCTGCCCATTCGGCGGCGACCCTCCCGCAGGTAGCATAATTGTTTAACCGGTAGAAGGGTCAAACTCATCAACTCATCAACTAACCAACTAACCAACTAACCAACTCACTACCTATCTTGAGGCTTGCCAATGTATCGATATTTCCTGGCTAAAATCGGCCAATCGGTATTGCTGTTGTTTGGCGTGATTGTTCTGGTCTTTTTCATGGTCCGCCTGACCGGCGACCCGGCCTCTTTGATGATGTCTCGCAACGCCTCCCCCGAACAGATGGAGGCATTCCGCGAACGGATGGGCTTTAACCGCCCCGTATACGTTCAGTTTGCCGACTTTTTCACCGGTGCCCTGGTGGGAGACTTTGGAAATTCCCTCCACTTCAAATCACCGGCTTTGCCCCTGGTGCTGGAACGGCTTCCGGCAACCGTTCAGCTGGCCGTAGTGGGCCTGCTGATTGCCATGTTCATCGGTATTCCGCTGGGCCTGCTGGGCGGCTTCCAGCCGGGTAGCGCCATCGATTCCATCGGGCGCGGCTTGGCTTTGCTGGGCCAGAGCATCCCCAACTTCTGGCTGGCCCTGATTATGATTCTCTTTTTTGCGGTCCGGCTGGGCTGGTTCCCCTCGTTTGGCCGCGACCGCTGGGACTCGGTCATTATGCCCGCTTTTGTGCTGGGCCTGCCCACCCTGGGACAGCTTGTCCGGCTGACCCGCTCCGCAGTGCTGGAAATCCGCAGTGCCGACTTTATCCGCACGGCCTACAGCAAGGGGCTGGAACCCAGGGTTATCTATGCCAAGCACGTTTTCCGGAACGTGGCCATTCCGCTGGTCAGTGTGATTGGGGTGCAGTTTGGCTACATGCTGGGCGGCTCCATTTACATCGAAAGTATTTTCGCCTGGCCGGGAATGGGCCAGCTCCTTGAGCAGGCCATCGGCTGGCGCGATTTCCCCCTGGTGCAGGCAATTGCCGTGTTTACCAGCGTGGTGGTGCTGGCACTGAATATCTTTACCGACCTGGCCTACGCCATCATTGACCCGAGGATTCGCTATGGTAGCTAGAGAAACAACTGCAGACAGCTTGCTGGATGTCGAACAGACCTGGGCAGACCGTCTGGCCTACTGGGGGCGGTTCTGGTGGCGCGACCGGGGCGGCGTGCTGGGCATGCTGATGTTCCTGGTGGTGGTGTTCAGCGCCATTTTTTCCCCCGCGATTTCACCCTACGACCCCCTTCAGCAGAACCTGCGCGACAGCAAAATGCCCCCGGCCTGGTACGAGGAGGGGCGGTGGGACCACCCGTTCGGCACGGACAACCTGGGCCGCGATATCTTCAGCCGCATTGTTTACGGGACGCGCGTCTCCCTGACCGTTGGCTTCTTCGGCGTGCTGATTGCCGGCATGCTGGGCCTGGTGATGGGGGCCATTGCCGGCTACATCGGCGGGCGGGTCGACAGCATCATTATGGGTGTGGTCAACTTGGTTCTATCTTTGCCCTACCTGCTGTTTGTGGTATTCATTGCCGCTGTTCTGGGGCGGAGTCTGATTAATGTTATCCTGATTTTCGGCATCACCGACTCGCCGATTTTTGCCCGCGTCACCCGCGGCGAGGTGCTCCGCCTGCGCGAGTCGGGCTTTGTGGAATCCGCGGTCAGCGCGGGGGCCACGTGGCCGCGCATTATTTTTGACCATATCCTGCCCAACCTGATTGGCCCGCTCATTACCCTGGCCACGTTTGAAATGTCGCGGATGATTTTTTACGAGGCTGGTTTGGGTTTCCTGGGCCTGAGTGTTCCGCCGACAGTGCCCAGTTGGGGCAACATGCTCGCCGCAGGGCGGAAATACCTCACCAGCTCTCCCTGGATTGCCACCTTCCCCGGTCTGGCAATCATGTTCACTTCGCTGGGCATGAACCTGCTGGGCGACTGGCTGAGGGATGTGCTCGACCCGCGCCTGCGCCGCACGCGTAAATAAGAGGTGTATCTATGCCAACCATCCTGGAAGTCAACAACCTCGTTACCCGATTCTACACCCTGGATGGCGTTGTCCACGCGGTGAATGGGGTGAGTTTTCACCTGGAAGAAGGGGAAACCCTGGCCATTGTGGGCGAAAGCGGAAGCGGTAAAAGCGTCACTATGATGTCCATCCTGGGACTGATACCGTCGCCGCCGGGCAAGATTGAAAGCGGAGAGGCTTATTTGTACGATGGCTACGAGCGCCGCGACCTGCTCAAAATGTCCGATGCCGAACTGCGGGAGATACGCGGCGGCCAGATAGGGTTTGTTTTCCAGGACCCTATCTCTTCCCTCAACCCGGTGCTGACCATTGGCGAACAGATTGCCGAAAGCCTGGTTCGCCATCTGGGCCTGTCGCGAGAAGAGGCCCGCGACCGCACCATCGAACTTCTGGACCTCGTGGGCATCCCCGACCCAAAAGCCCGCTACCGGAACTACCCCCACCAGTTTTCCGGCGGTATGCGCCAGCGGGTGATGATTGCCATTGCCATTGCCTGCGGCCCCAAAATTGTTATTGCCGACGAGCCAACCACGGCCCTGGATGTCACCATCCAGGCCCAGATTGTCGAGCTGTTCCTGCGCCTGCAGAAAGAGCTGGGCATGGCCATCATCTGGATTACCCACGACCTGGCCGTTGTCTCCGGCCTGGCCGACCGGGTGCTGGTGATGTACGGCGGTCGGGTGGCCGAGGTGGCGCCGGTAGACGACCTGTACGAACAGCCTCGACACCCCTATACCGTGGGCCTGCTGGGGGCACTGCCGCGGCTGGATTCCAGAGAGTCCCGGCGGCTGGTCAGTATTCAGGGTGCGCCGCCGGACTTGCTGATACCGCTGAAGCACTGTCCCTTTGCCTGGCGCTGTGAATACGCCTTCGACCGGTGCTGGGAAGAGATTCCCACCCTACAGCCGGCCGGTCTGAACCGGAAAGTGGCCTGTTTTTATGACCTGGAACGAGGAAAACCACGCCATGACTGACCCAAACAATGTTCTGGTTCGGGTAGAAAATCTAAAAAAGTATTTCCCCATCACCGGGGGGCTGTTTGGCCGCGTGGTTGGGGCCATCAAGGCGGTAGACGGAATTACTTTTGAAATCAAAAAAGGGGAAACGCTGGGGCTGGTCGGTGAGAGCGGGTGCGGCAAGTCCACCACCGGACGGGCCATCCTCCAACTGCACCGCCCCACCGCGGGTAAGGTTTTCTTTGAGGGGGTCGACCTGACCAGCCTGAGCCGCGAGGAGCTTCGCCGGATGCGCCCCAAAATGCAGATGATTTTCCAGGACCCCTACGCCTCACTCAACCCGCGGCATTCCGTGGGCAAAATTGTCGGGGAACCGCTGGTGATTCACAACCTGATGAGCGGCAACGCCCTCAAAGAACGGGTGGCCGAACTGCTGTTGCTGGTGGGCCTGAACCCGGCCTACATGCGCCGCTATCCCCACGAGTTTTCCGGCGGACAGCGCCAGCGCATCGGCATTGCCCGCGCCCTCTCCCTGAACCCCAGCTTCATCGTCTGCGATGAGCCTATCTCGGCGCTGGATGTCTCCATCCAGGCCCAGGTGGTCAACCTTCTGCAGGATTTGCAGGAGCAGTTGGGCCTGACCTACCTGTTCATTGCCCACGACCTGAGCATGGTCAAACATATTTCCCATCGTATTGCGGTGATGTACCTGGGCAAAATTATGGAGCTGGCCGACCGCAATGACCTGTTTGACGACCCCCTGCACCCGTACACCCAATCGCTGATTTCGGCAGTGCCGACCCCTGTGCCCAAGCTGGAGCGCGTACGCCAGCGCTTCATCCTTACCGGCGACCCGCCCAGCCCGGCCAATCCGCCGGCGGGATGTGTTTTCCACACCCGCTGTCCTCTGGCGGTTGAGGAGTGCCGCACTCTTGTGCCGGAGTACCGGGAAATACGTCCCGGTCATTACGTGGCCTGTCACCTGGCCGATGAAGCCGGGAGCAGTAAAATCATTACGGAAGTTATTCCGCTTTCCGTCTGATGGGCCGCTCCACCACCCAGAGGTGGACCAAACCTCGCCACCGCTCATGATGAGTGACCTGCAAGCCGGCTTTCTTGAAGTGGGCTTCCCATACGCTGGCCGGCAGGAAAGTGAGCACACCAGGGCCGAAGGCCAGAAAGTTGCGCCAGTCTCGACCGTGTTCCGCCACCAGCAGGCGCCCGCCCGGCTTGAGAATGCGGGCGAACTCGGCAAAAAGAGCGTCCCGGTCGGCCTGGCCGGTAATCTCATGCAGGCTGAAATCGCAGAAAATGGCATCGACCCACTGGTGCGGCAGAGGGAGGCGGTTGGGTTGGGCGGTTCGCTGGTAGATACGCCGGTTTGGCGACAGGGGCGGTTCCATCTGGCGGGCGCGGTGGAGCGCCGGGTCGTTCATTTTTTCCGGGTTGTACAGGTCAACCAGAAAGTAGTGCCCGGTGCGGTGGAGCTTCAGCAGGCCGCGTGCCCCGCGCAGTTTGCCGCAGGTGATGTTGACCACCACGTTGGCCGAGGCGACTTCCCCCAGCTCCGCCAGACGGTCGTATTCACGGGTACTGCCCCAGTCGTATACAAAGTAGGTGGCCGCCAGGATACTGCCGACCAGCACCAGTACGCCGCTCCCGGAAAGCAGGAAAAACCAGCGCCACGGCGAGGCCACCAGCATCCCCGTTGACAGCGTCACCACAATAAACACCAGCGCACCGGCAAAGATGGGCCAGTTATAAAGCAAGGTAGAAAGCGTCCCCGAATAGGGGTATTTATGCAGTAAAGCGGGGAAAAGTTTGGTTTCGGTTTTCACTGCGGCCATTGTGTTTCTCTCCTGAGTTGGTTAGTTGGCGAGTTGGGTAGTTGGGGAGTTTGTGAGTTGGAGAGTTGGTGAGTTTGTGAGTTGGAAAGTAAAGAAATTTTTCAGTCTCCAATCTCCAATCTCCAATCTCTAATCTCTAATCTCCAATCCCCAACCCCCAATCTTCCCTTCATTTATTTCAAAAAAAATTGAAAGTTCTCGATAAAAAATTTTATCCCCCCAGTCCTTTAACCTGAAGCAGTTTTCCCAGCAGTTTCAGAACACTGTCTGGGGTTTTTTCATCCAGACTTTCGTAGATTTTTATCCCGGTTTCAAAAAAATTGAGGAGCTGTTCAATCCGTTCCCGTTCGTACTGGCCTTCGTTGTCCGGCAAGTTGTTCAGGTCGACCATGCTTTGGCGGAGGATTTCTATGGTGGGGTCTACCTCGCGGCGTTTCCGCTCGCGGGCAATGATGCGGAACATTTTCCAGACATCTTTTTCGGTGGTGTAGAACTCTTTGCGCTCCCCCTTGATGTGTACCCGGCTGACAATCCCCCAGGCGATAAGCTCCCGCAGAGCCATACTCACATTGCCCCGGCTGATTTGCAGTTCTTCCATCAGGTCGTTGGCAGACAGGGGGCGAGGCGAGATGTAGAGCAGGGCATGAATTTGAGCCATCGTGCGGTTGATGCCCCACAACGACCCCATTTCACCCCAGTGCAGGATGAAGCGTTCTTTTACCCGGTCGAGTTCGCTCATTTACATGTTTCCGGTTCTATTTCCGAGGCCGGCAAAGAACTGCCGGCGGGATTTGTGGAATTTCAAAGATTCAGAAATTACTGAAATAATTGTAGCAGGTTTCACAAACAAAGTCAATACCAAACGGCAATCCTGCCTCAGACGGTGCGGTCAACGGCCTGGGCCATTGCCCGGACCTGCTCCATCAGCCGGGCAAACTGCTCCAGGGTGAGCGACTGCGCGCCGTCGGAAGCGGCGTGGTCCGGGTCCGGGTGGGTTTCGATAATCAGCCCGTCCGCGCCGGCGGCAATTCCGGCCAGGGCAACCGGCGGCACGTGCCGGCGAACGCCCACGCCGTGGCTGGGGTCGGCAATCACCGGCAGGTGGGTCAGCTCCTTGAGCAGGGGGATGGCGTTGACGTCAAAAGTATTGCGGGTGTATTTGTTGTCGAAGGTGCGGATGCCCCGTTCGCAGAGCATCACCTGATTGTTGCCGTGGGAGAGGATGTATTCCGCGGCCATCAGCAGGTCTTCCAGCGTAGCCGACATTCCCCGCTTGAGCAGAACCGGCTTCTGCGCCCGCCCGACCGCGTTCAGCAGGTCGTAATTCTGCATGTTGCGGGCGCCAATCTGCAGAACGTCGGCATAAACGGCTACCAGGGCCACTTTGGTGGGACTCATCACCTCGGTGACCACCGGCAGACCGGTGGCTTCGCGGGCCTCGGCCAGCAGTTCCAGCCCTTTTTCACCCAGCCCCTGGAAGCTGTAGGGCGAGGTGCGGGGTTTGTACGCCCCGCCCCGCAGAAAGGTGGCTCCGGCCTCTTTGACCGCGTGGGCGGTTTCCAGCAACTGCTCCCGGCTTTCCACACTGCACGGCCCGGCAATCACCGCTAACTGCTGACCCCCTACCGTGACCTCGCCAATGGTAAAGGTGGTGTCTTCCGGACGGAAGGCTCGACTGCCCAGCTTGAACTTCTGGGTGATGGCCATGGTATCTTCCACGCCGGGCATTTGCCCCAGAAAAAACGGGTCGATGGGCTGTCCGTTTCCCTGCAGGCCGATGATGGTTTGTCCGGAGTCGCGGGAGATGTGGGTTTGCCAGCCTTTGGCTTCAACTTCGGCCACCACGTTGTCAATTTCGTACGGGGTGGCTTCGGGGTGCATGATGATAATCATACGCCGTTTTCACCTTCTTCACTGTCGGGGATGAGGCCCTCATCGCTGGGATGGGGGGTGGTTGCCATCGGGTAGGAGCCAAGCATCTTGACAAACCCGGCCCGTCTCAGCAGGCCCAGCAGGGCGGCTTCTGCTTTAGGCTCCTGCCAGTGACCTTCAAAGTCCAGGTAGAACAGGTACTGCCAGGGCCGGTTCCGCCGCGGACGGGATTCGATTTTGGTCAGGTTGATGTTCCGTTCGGCAAATTCACCCAGGCAGTGGTACAGCGAGCCGGGCAGATGGCGCGCTGTAAAGATGAGCGATGTTTTGCACCGCTGGGCACGCGGCGGGTCGTTATGACCCAGCACAAAGAAGCGGGTGTAGTTGAACGGCGCGTCTTCGATTTTTTCTTCCAGAATGTCCAGGCCGTAAATTTCCGCGGCCAGCTTGCTGGCAATGACCCCCAGGTCCGGTTCCGGGTTCTCGGCCAGGTCGCGGGCGCTGGAGGCAGTATCAAACGACGGGATGCGCTCCAGACCGTGGCGGAGGATGAACTTTTCGCACTGGTTCAGCGAGGTCAGGGTAGACCGCACCCGCTTCAGGTGGTCAAGCTTTACCCCCGGCGCGGCCATCAGAGTGTGCTGGATGTGGATGATGATTTCTGCCTGGATGCGCAGGTCGTGCTCCATGAGCAGTTCGTACGCCCGCGGAATGGAGCCGGACAGGGCATTTTCTACCGGCAGTAGCCCCAGGTCTGCCTGACCAGACTCGACGGCTTGAAACACCTTTTCCAGCGAGCGGCAGGACAGGGTGGGTGTGTCGGGGCCAAAAAAC